>JAPHUJ010000076.1 GCA_026193735.1 Sulfurovum sp. | reverse complement strand
CTCTCAGTAGATGAGCTTAAACTCTATAAACTCATCTACAACCGTTTCCTCGCCTGTCAGATGACAGAAGCAGAAATGGAATCTCAGACACTCTTGTTTAAAGGTGACAAATGTACTTTCAAAGCAAGCGGGAGAAAACTTCTTTTTGATGGGTTCTACAAAGTCACAGGGCACGGAGACAAAGATAAACTTTTACCAGAACTGAAAAAAGATCAAACGGTCAGTATGGATGACATCAAACAAGAACAGCACTTTACTGAACCTCCGGCACGCTACAATGAAGCCAGTCTTATTAAAAAACTAGAGTCACTGGGCATCGGTCGTCCAAGTACCTATGCCCCAACCGTCACCACACTTCAAACACGTAAGTACATAGAGTTGGAACAAAAACGTATCCACCCTACAGAAATAGCCTTTACTGTAACAGAAATGCTTGAAGCACACTTCCCTGAGATAGTAGACAGTGGATTTACTTCAAACATGGAAGAAACACTCGATGAAATAGCAGAAGGTACTACAGACTGGCAAAAAGTGCTCAAAGCATTTTACACACCATTCCTGCAAAAAGTTGAAGAAGGTAAGAGCAGTATCAAAAGTCTTAAGATAGCCATTCCGACGGGAGAGCATTGTCCTAAATGTGATTCAGAACTTCTTTTACGAAAAGGACGGTATGGGGAATTTATCGCATGTAGCAACTTTCCTAAGTGCAAATACACTAAAAATACCGATGGTACTGAAATAGAAGGGCCGGAGGAAACAGACGAAAAATGTGAAAAATGTGGTTCGATGATGGTGATCAAAGACTCTAAAAGAGGAAAGTTCCTTGCCTGCTCCGCCTATCCAAAATGTAAAAATGCCAAGTCTCTGGAACCGGCAAAAGAACTGACTGTCCCTTGTCCCGAATGTGGAGGGAAGCTCCAAGAGAGAGAAGGGAAAAGAGGAAAATTCTTTGGTTGCGTGAATTATCCGAAATGTAAATTCATTGCCAATTTTGAACCTGTAGACAAAAAATGTCCGGAATGTGGCTACACTATGGGTAAAAAAACCCTCAAAAGTGGTGATGTCTATGAGTGCTTTAAATGTAAACATAAAGAAGAGGCAAAGTAATACCCATGAAACAGATATTTTTATGCGCCATCAATAACATCCTTAGCGGTACCTGCCAAGAAGACTGCAAATTCTGTACACAGAGTGTCAGATACCATGCAGATATCGAACGTTACAACTACAAGGATATAGAACAAATTGTCTCTGAAGCAAAAGCTGCAAAAGCAAATGGTGCTTTAGGATATTGTTTGGTCACCGCAGGGAAAGGACTCGATGACAAAAAGGTTGACTTTGTTGCACGTGCTGCACAAGCGGTCAAGGCTGAAGTGAGAGAGCTCAACCTTATCGCATGTAATGGCACAGCAAACAAAGAACAGCTCCTATACCTGAAGCAGCATGGTATCGACAGCTACAACCATAACCTTGAAACCTCTGAACGCTATTATGCAGATATCTGCCAAACGCATGCCTGGAGTGAGCGCTATGAAACTTGTGAAAATGTAAAGTCCGTAGGCTTGGCACTTTGTTCAGGTGGTATCTTTGGTATGGGAGAAACTGCTGAAGACAGAGACTCCCTTCTTCACTCCATCGCTTCTCTTAGTCCAGAATCAACACCTCTTAACTTTTACCACCCTAATCCTGCACTTCCTATAAAAACAAGAAATATAGAGCTTGATGAAGCGGTAGCTATCATCAAAAAAGCTCGTAAGCTATTAGGGGAAGACAAACTCCTTATGGTTGCAGGAGGACGTGAGCTTTTATTTAACGGGAAAGAAGCCCTCATGTTTGAATCCGGGGCAAATGCCATGGTCATAGGTAACTACTTAACTACCCAAGGCATAGAGGCAAGCAGCGACAGAAAGATGCTCGACACTTTAGGCTACGAGGTAGCAACAAGCTGTGATACACACTAACATTATTCTTATACTCACACTGTCACTTCTTATATGGGGCAGTCCGTTCGTAGCCAAATTCTTACGTTTGCCTATACCCCCGGTAGAGATCATCTTAGGCTCTATTGTTGCCTATCTCGGATTAATTGGTCATAACCAATACTTTACCCTCATCGCCGAAGTAGGATTCCTCTATCTCATGTTTTTAGCTGGCATGGAAGTAGATTTAAAACAAATCACAAAAAGCCCTAAGATCGTCATACAAAGGTCTATGCTATTTTTACTCGCAATGGTCATCTTTTCTGTTATACTTGGATTTATCTTTAATTTAAATGCTATTGTTATTATCTCTATGCCACTTATATCCATAGGGCTCCTGGCTTCTTTATCAAAGGTATACGGAAAAGAAGAATCATGGATACGCTTAGCCTTTATCGCTGGTGTATTGGGTGAGATCTTAAGTATCGCTGCACTTACCATATTTGATGCCGCTATTACGACAGGATTTAACCTAGACCTTGTTTTGAAGCTTGGATACCTACTCTCATTCATCTCAGTGATCTATATCCTTTATAAAATGTTCAATTTACTTTTTTGGTGGTTCCCTGAGCTAAAAAGTACCCTGGTGCCAAAACTGGATACATCTGCACAGGATATACGTCTTTCAATGGCACTCTTTTTTATTTTGATCGCTGTGATGTTATCGCTGGACTTAGAAGTAGCCTTAGGTGCCTTTATCGCAGGGATCGCCATTTCAGCATTCTTTCATCATGAAAAAAAACTGGAAGAAAAAATGTCCAGTCTTGGCTTTGGCTTCCTGGTTCCTCTCTTCTTTATACATGTAGGAGCATCATTTGATCTAAAGGCACTTCCTCTGGAGGGTGTCGTCTCTGGAGCACTACTTATTACGGTATTGATGATTGTTTCCAGATTATTCGCTGCGATTGTATTGAGGGGGATCAGTAGTTCAAAGGATGCTTTACTAATAGCACTTTCACTTTCTATGCCCTTGACCCTACTCGTTGCCGTTGCAACGATCGGATATGACACAAAGTTATTAGACTTATTGACTTATTATCAACTCATCCTGGCCAGTATCTTTGAGATCCTGATCTCTATGACTATCATTAAAACGTTACAGGCCAAAAAGATCCTCTCTAAAAAATAATGAAATAACCAAGAGAGAAGATCTGCTTTATAGAAGGGGTTATTCTGCCCTTCTCATCTCTTGAATTGCTTCCCAATACGCTATATCCGCTGCATCTTTTGCTTCTTTTTCTTCACGTGTGATATTGATATCTACAACATTGCTACTGGCAGACTTTATTTTGGCTGCTTCTTTTTGTTCCGCTGCTATCTGGGTTAACTTTTCTTGTTCTAATGCTTCTTTTTCTGCCAATTGTTTTTTCGCTAATTCAGCTTGTTCTTTTTCTTCTTGTAAAAGCTTCTCCGCTCTTTTTTTCTCATAGGCTTCTACCTCACGTTTTTCTATTTCACGTTGTTCTGCCGCTAATTTTGCTTCCATTTCTTTTGCTTTTTGCAATTCTTCTTGTTCAATGCGTGCATCTTCTGCTTTTTGGGCGTCCTCCATAGCTTTTTTACGGATAGCTTCCGTTCTATCTTCCTGAACGGGTTTTTCCTCACTCACGG
>JAPHUJ010000282.1 GCA_026193735.1 Sulfurovum sp. | reverse complement strand
TTTTTAACCTTGACTACCGGCTCAACTGGCGCGATATCTCCACCTGCTATAGCAGATGTCCCCATACATAATAATGCTGCAGCAGCAATACTAATTTTAATTTTTCCCTTGTTCATTTTAACCCCTTGTTTTTTGTTCGTATTAACGAATTAGTTGACTTGTGTTATAATAAAATTGTGATCCTATATCACAACCCTTAGTGCCCCGCCTCTCAAAAGGAGATACTACAATGTTTTCAAACAAAGAGACGAGGCACGGTTTTATATTATTAACACGTAGCACCTTTGATCGGACATCCACAATCCATATCTAATATTTTCACATTAGACTCCATAGGAATGTCAATCACTTTTTGTCTACGAATGTAATCACTGACCACTTCATAAACTGGACGTATCGCTTTTTCATCAAGGTTTTCACCTACATTCTGTAAATTTCCTCCCCATGATGAGACCCTATAGGTTTTTTCCATATCAATAGGCTTGCCACCGATCATAAAGTCAGAGATACGTTTTCCTGATGGAGCTGATATCGTGATGCTATAACTGGCACCTGTCAGTCTACTCATATCTCCACCTTGTTGTAAAAGTGGATTTGAATTAAATACATTATCTGCTATATCTTCCATCAATTTGGCTATCACTTTACCTTTCAGGTCAAAGGTATAGACCTCAGGATACGTGATAGCCGTCATCTCATAAACATTGTCTTTGAGTATCGGGTCACCTGGTAGTACGGTTGTACCCCATCTGTATCCTGGGTTGAAGTTAATGTCACACTTCATCTCATCTTGGATTGCCATACCAATGAGTGAATCAAAAGTTGAATAGAAAGTATCTCTTTTATAGAGAAGACCTTTTGTTGTACCAAGTACTTCTCCAAGCTCTTTATCGAATGGTTTATACCATTTAGCGATGAGTTCATCACCTGCTTTATCCGCAGGGATAAGACTAGAAGCAACAGGAATAAGTTTAAAGTTATAATCCACTACTTTTTTATCTTTTATATCTAAGTCCAGTCTAGAGATATATTTTCCATGACTTCCTGAGATAAGAATCACTGTATCATTCACAATAATAGGCTCTGGGCTAGGGTCATGAGTATGTCCACTTAAAATAAAGTCAACACCTGTCACTTTTTTAGCGAGTTCCTGATCTACAGAGAATCCATCATGGCTCAGTACAACGACTGCATCCACTTTTTTCTCATCTCTCAGTTCATTGACATACTCTTGAAGTGTTTCATGACGTAGTGCAAAACTCCATCCTTCTGTAAACTTTTTAGGGTTTGCCGTAGAAGTAAACGGGAATGACTGGCCGATGATACCAATTTTTGCTCCACCTATCTCTTTGATAGAGTATGGTGGGAAGATCAGCTCTTCAAATTCATCTGAAAATGGATCATTGTCAATAACATTTTGAGAGATAAACTCTCCCTTTAGCATACCGATCAATTCATGAACACGCTCTTTACCATAGGTAAATTCCCAGTGTCCAACCATCACATCTACACCCAAATAGTTTTGCGCATCTACGATAGCTTCACCGTTAGTTTTAAGTGCCACTGCTGTACCTTGCCAAGTATCTCCACTATCTAAAAGAAGTACATTCTCTGAACCTCTCTCTTTTTTCACATGATCTATGATTGGCTTCATATGCGCTATACCACCCATTTTTCCAAACTTTTTAGCAAGTTCAGAAAAATCATTGTGTGTATCGAAGTAAGCATCTAAACTACCTGCTTGGATACCATAATACTTTTGAAAACTCTCGCCACAGATAAACCCTGGTGTTCCTACTAAGTTCTTTGCAGAAATTAAGGTTGATGGCTCTCTCCAATAAAGTGGTTTAAGGTGTGCATGCAAATCACAAATATGTAAAATAGTTGCTTTACCTTTTGGCTTAAATGCCACAACGTCAGAAAAACTAAGTTTTTTTATACGTTCTTTTGCAGCTTCACCTGCAAAAAGATTTGTACCCCCAGTTGCCCCTAGTAAACCTAGTGTCGCTGCAATCTGTAGGAAGTCTCGTCTATCTATTTCCATTTTATCCCCTTATCTTTTCAAACCAGGGATAGCAATCGATTTTTTCTTATCAGCTGCAAGTTTAGTCACGTATACTTCAAGTGCAACCATCTCTTTAGACCCTATTGGAATAACTTTAAGAAGTGCATTTTTCATACATCCCTGAAATCTTCTTTGTGTTGTTCTTAAACTTGACTTTGTCATACGGTATGCAGGCCATGTACCAGCAACATTATTATCACCCAAGTCTGGAAGTGGCTGTGTTCGAAGCACTTGTCCAACGATATCTGCACTATGACAAGAGTTACAAGAAAGCCCTCTGCCTCCTCTTGGAGTCATATATGTTTTTTTACCTAATACATATGCTGCTTTAATGTGTTCATCTGCAGTTACATCAATATTGATCACTTCATCATTTGCTAATGATTTCACATATGCAAGCATAGAAAACATTTTTCCAGATTTGAGTTCTGTTTTCTTTTGACCTTGCTCTACTTGCATGGCTTGCATCACTTGGTCTAGCCCTACAACATTACCAAGTTTCTTAATATATCTTGGGAATCCTGCAATGTATTTAGGCAACTCTTTTTCAGAAACACCTAAGAATTTTGCTAAGGCTGCTTCTCCACCTATTGCTTCTTCAAAAATCTCTCCGCCTTCTTCTACAAAGATATCTGCAGGGTTGTTTTCTAACATTTCTGAATACATCGCTCTATCAGCATCACTCATAGCAAACTGTTCACCGGCACTTACCGATACAGTTCCCATAGTTGCCAAAAGAGCTAAAGGTAATATTACTCTTTTCATTGCTTATCCTTTTGGCTTAAGTTTTTTACTCTTAGAATTTTTCTCACCTGTATTATCTGTATAATCAACCGTAATCGTTCCTGCTCCAGGTACTTTTAAGTTCACAGAGAAATAAGGGTTTGTTGAAACAGTTTCCCATACTTTCATTGTAGTAAATGCTTTACCATCTAAAGAGAAAGTAATATTATCTATAAAATGTGCTGGTATAATATTTCCTGTTTTTTTATCTTTTTGTAATCCTGTATCCATTGGGTGAATTACAATAAAATCAACTTTTACTGTATCTCCAACCTTAAACTTTTTAGGTTTAATTTTTATCATTGACTTTCTTGCTTCTGCCATCTGTTTTCCTTTGTTATCATTATCATACTCTCAAAGAAAGGTCATGCCATTCTTTGATTCCTCAAGCTAAAATATCTATGCTCAAAACATCACTTTTATAAGATCAACCACACCCACCGATAGTTACTTTAACACTTTTAGCTGACTTTATAAAAGTACCATTGCTAAGTTCTACCAAGGCAACAACATCTTGTGTTCCACCCAGTTTTACTCTAGTTGCAAAATATCCTTTACCATTTAACGGTGTAAGCATTACATCCGCACATCTTGCATTACCATTTTTAGTACTCAATACATGGATCGCTTTTACATAGTTATTTGCTTCCATAGGGTTATCTACTTCAATCTTCACAGGAACAACTGCACCATTTTCTGCGATTTCAGGCACTGTTAATTTTACTTTATCGCTGTCTGCTACTGCTTTACCGCCTGTGATAGCTGCTACAGCTGCATCATAACTCAATGCATTTTCACCCTTTGGTGCTTCTTTTGCAAATAATGCTGAAGGTGTAATTGTTGCTGCTACAGCCGATACTGCACAGACACTTTTTATAAAATTTCTTCTTTCCATTCTCTATTTCCTTTTATTTTTTCTTTTTTTCTGATACAACGTATGCAGTATAATCACAAATCTCTTGTTCAGTAAAGAGTCCTGTAGTAAGATTGACTGTCATGTGTGTATTTGGATTGTCAATTCTAGGATCTGCAATTTTCTGATAGACAAATTGTGCATCTCTTGCTTTTGTATCCAAGAACATTGCCTTATATCCTGTAAGACTAGGACCGATGTTCCCTGCACCTTTTGCACCTTCGATGTCATGACATGCTACACAGTTACCATACTGTTTAGGCTCTTTTTTCACTTTGCCGTCTTTACCTTTTTTCTCAGTCAACTTAGCCAGTCCTGCTGGTAGTTTTCCCTTTGCTTTTTGACCATTGAGATTATGGAACATAAATTCCCCTCTAGCGATTGCCTTAGCATCAGTGAGGTTACAGCTCTTTGGCATTGTATAGGCTTTAGCCGCTGGGAACATATCTTTCTCTATCATCTTTGTTGCATCTGGCATATCATATGCTTTTGTCAAATCCACAGCACATAGTGATGCTGAAGCTGATAAAAACAATGTTGCATAGGCAAAACATTTGATTTTTGTATGCATTCATACTCCTTTTAATTTGATTTCAAGTTTCAAGAAGCATAATAACGAAGAAGTGTAAAGAAAATGTAAATTTTATGAAAATATTTTAATTATCTTTTATAAAAATAAATCATATATTATTAGAGCTAATATTTATGATAAGAAGAGTGCAAACTACTTTTTGAGAATGTTTCTTTAATAGTGTTTCAATGAGGGTTTATAGCAAAGGAGAAAGTATAGACAGACTAAAACTGTTTATACTTATCCGTTAAAAAAAGGGGTATTACATTATTTTAATATAGGCATAGCCCTCATGCTGAAGATCAATTATCTTGATAATCCCTGCTGGTGTCAATTCTGCAAAATCTTCTATCTGTTCTGCTTTGACATTTTTCTTCTTCATAGTATTCTGGCATGCGATAATTTTCATATTGTCACCTGCCGTCATCAGTAGACTTTTAATACGTCCCCTAGTTCCATTGCCTGCGGGACCGCCATGGTCAAGATAAGGTTTTCCTTCAAATCCTGTACCCTTAAAGTCTTTCATTACATATTGAAGACAGGGCCCAAGGGCTACAATATCAAGTTCATAATCTTCTAATGTACTTTGGTAATGTTTTACAACATTGTTAAGTGTATTGAGCATAAGATGCACACGCTTGACATCAGGAAAATCACATTGATAGACGATCTTTGTAACATCATCTTTTTTCTTCTCTTTAGCCAATGCAGGCAAAGTAGCTGTCATTATAAGCGCCATAAGCGCCCATAAGGTTTTTTTGAGTTTCATTCTTTATCCTTTTTTAAAAAGCTGCCGTAATCTGAACCGCGATCCGATTACCCATATTATCTAACACATCTTGTGCCTTAGCAAATCCAGGTGCTGATCCGTCTTTCATAATGTAGTTCAAGTCAATACGTGTTGCTCCTCTATAACGATAAGAAGCTCCTACTGTGGTTGTTTTGAACTTACGTTCATTTTTTGTAGTATTTGTCAAACGATTACAGTAGTCATAACGTCCGAACACTTCAAACTTTTTGGGTATGATCTCGTATTGTAAATTTACGTAACCGCCATCTGCCTCATTTTCATCACCTGTAGCAAACTGAAACTGCCAGTCTTCTGCACTAGGATCATGATCTATATCTGTTGGACCCGCAAATATCATACCTTTTGCTTTCATATACTCCGCTTCAAAACGCAGTCCATTATGATAATACGTCATTCCCACACCGTAGCGTTGACGGTTAGCATCTACCTCTGTTGTTACATTTCCATCATATGAATCTAATGTACGTTTACCATCCTGTCCCCATACGTAGAATTTCATCGCTTCTGTATAGTATCCCTTGCCTTTTCCAAAGTTCTTTTCTAGTGCTAAGTACCCATAATTAGTTGCCTGCTTGTTAGAACTGCTGTGTGAAATACCTGTGCCGTTACCATACATATACGCATAGCTTAATGTCCAGTCATCCTGAAGTTTGAACGTGTCAAATATCTGTACTCCAACATCACGAAATGCTGCTATAGGCTTATCTACACTTGTACTCGTGTATTGCGTAATACCTTCGCCAAGAGGATTCTGAGCAGCACCCACATTACTGACCTGTCGTTCAAGAAGCTGCTGATTTGTCATGGTGGTAAATTCTATGTAAGGAGAGACAAATACCGCTTGAAGTCCTTCTTCGCTTCCCGGAGTCTTAAACATCCCCACACGAACCTTAGCTCCGGGTATATGCTTGAGTGTAATAGAAGCATCCGTAAAATAGGTAGCCACGTCATGCCCGGCAAGATTATTTACCGCACTGTTTCCAAACTCTGTCATAAAGAAGTAGTTAACAAGGTTGTCATTGTCAGCCATCCCTCTGAGTGCCAGTCGCGCTCTGAATACATTAAACCCTGACTGATCTTCAAGATTTGGATTAAGATATGAAAATGGAGTTTTATTTAGGCCATCATTAGGAAAAGCACCAGGAGGAGTTACGAATACCTCACCAAAATCTTTTTTGTAGTTGGCTTGTATAAATCCCCAAACTTTAGGTACCTTACTTCTGTAAGGTACTAAAACCCCTTTTGGTGCTACCATATCTGGTTGTATACCTTGTAGCATTAACCAATCCGCGGCATTGACTTCCATCCCACCAAATAATAGAGGTGCAACCAAAGCAAATTTTAATATAGATCGTTTTGAAACACTTGTTTTTCTTTGAATCATTTCCTGTCCTTTTTATAATTTCAGGAATCATCATAACAAGTGAGTGTAAATAAAATGTAAAATAAATTAATTATTAATTATAATAAATATTTATTTTATAGGAAAAATATATTTGAAGGTTGAACCTTGACCTAAAGTTGAAGTAACTTCAAGTAAGATACCTTCTTCATCAATGATCTGCTTCACAATATTCAGTCCTATCCCGAACCCCCCTTTGGCTTGATCTTCCCTATAATATCGTGAGAATATTTTATCGACATTCTTGATCCCTACACCATAATCTCTGACTTCAAAAATAATATGTCCTTCATCTTCATAGAGTTTAATCTCAAGATGAAGATTATCATTACTGTATTTTATAGCATTTGAAATAGTATTATCTACAATACGTTGCAATTTTGTTTTGGAGAAAACATACATAATTTTAGAATTAATATATGTCTTTAAAGTGATATTCTTAAGATTTGCAATTTCCTGAAAATAATCTACTCTATTTTGAATGAAATCACTAAAGTTCAGGATGCTTTTTTTATGCACCACCATTCCTTCCTTCACAAGATAATCCATATCATTATAAATGGTAGCCAGTGTTTTCGAAGCGGACTTGATACGCCATAAGTATTTATTTTCACCATATTTATTGGCAAAAAGATCAGAATTCAGGTTGATGATACTCAAAGGTGTATTGATCTCATGCATAGCATCTTTGATGAAGTTATCTAACTGCATATTGAGTTTTTCATATGGTCTTGAAAAATTTCTGAGTAATAAAAATGAAAATATAAACAAAGCTATCACTATAGCTATCATGATCATCGCAGCAAAAAGGTAAATTTCATTGGCCGTATGCTCAGTAGAAACCAATAAATAGTTTGCACCGAAATAATAAGAAGCTGGAAGTGTATAGACATAATAATAACGATTTCCTATTTTATGAAAACCCTCCGTAAATGATAAAGGTTCAAAATCTAACGTCGTAAATAGCGTTTGATACTTATCTGTATAGAGTGCCGATTTATACTCTTTATACCTTGGAAAATGATATACTTTATCTTCATTTTGATAGCGTTGCATGGAAATAATGGTTTTTTTTGCTTGTGCTTCAAGAGAAAGTCTTACTTTTGCTTCATCTATCTGTAAAAGTAATTGTATATATACCACCAATGGCGCCACGAGTAAAACAGCCAATATTCCAGTATAGATTAATGCGTATTTACGAGCAAATTCTCCTGTATTAAAAATCAATACTATACCCTAACCCACGTAC
>JAPHUJ010000202.1 GCA_026193735.1 Sulfurovum sp. | reverse complement strand
TAAAAAAAGTAATTTCGGCTCCATAGCTAGAGCACGTGCCAGTGCTGCACGCTTTTTCATACCTCCTGAGAGTTCAGAAGGATAAAGTGCTCCTACATGCGGTGCCAAACCAACAAGTGTCAGTTTAGAGCTCACAAGTTTATCTCTCATTTCTTTGCTTATATTTGTATATTCTTTGAGTTGCACTTCTATGTTTTCGGCAATGGTCAATGAAGAGTATAGTGCTCCAAATTGAAAAAGTACACCCCAGTCACTTCGTAATGCCTGTGCTTCTTTGAAGCTTATATTTTTTAATGATCTGCCTAAGACACTTATATGTCCTGCGCTTGGTTCCAAAAGCATGATCATCTCTTTCATCAGCACTGATTTTCCAGAACCACTTTCGCCTAAAATAGCATATATTTCATTTTGATCAATATGCAGACTTACTCCGTCATGAATAGTACGTGTACCAAAGCGTGTAACCACACCTTCTACTTCTATCACACTCATATGCCAAACTCCGTGAAGATAATAGAAAAAAGTGCATCAAATGCAATAACCAGGAAAATGGCGTTTACAACAGATGCTGTGGTCTGAAGGCCGACACTTTCTGTATTGTCTGAAACCTGAAATCCCCTAAAACAGCCTATAGATGCAATAAGAAATGCAAATACCGGCCCTTTTATCATTCCGAGTACATAAT
Source organism: Sulfurovum sp. (assembly GCA_026193735.1). GTDB lineage: Bacteria > Campylobacterota > Campylobacteria > Campylobacterales > Sulfurovaceae > Sulfurovum. The sequence goes on along the minus strand of JAPHUJ010000202.1, from coordinate 3,634 downwards.
GTTTTACTTCTAAAACTTCATGTAGCCTGTCCACAAACTGCGACATAGAGATGCCCAGTTCCATTGCTGCTGCAACCATTCCTCCGAATATACCAATAAGGTCAGCAAAAAAGATAAGCAGAGGCAGTGCTATCATCATCGCAAATACACGAGGAAGAACTAAAAAATAATAGGGATCAAAACCCATAGTGCGCATAGCCGCTATCTCTTCAGTGATCTTCATAGCACCTATCTCAGCCGTATAAGCCGAACCGCTGCGTCCTGCAATGACAATAGCCGTTATCATTGGTCCCAACTCTCTTGTAATGGAAATAGCAACCGTATCGACTATAAAAATATCTGCTCCAAACTTTGCTAACTGAACAGCACCCTGATAAGCGATGACCATACCTACCAAAAATGAAGTCAAGCCTATAATAATAAGGGCGTTAAATCCAGATTGATGCACATGATATACAATTTCTTTTAATCGTATATCTTTGGGTTTAAGCAACAAATGGAATATTGCAGAAAAGAGATGTCCTAAAAAGACAGTAAAATCTTTTATATCCTTATAACTTTCAATCGTAGCTCTACCTAAATTTTCAATAAAACCTTTTTTTGCAGGGACTGCTATCTCTTGGTCTGTCTCTTTGAGAAGTTCATACATCTCTTTTTGATTTTCAGTGTAACCTACAACTTCAACTTCTGTTTCTTTGCTTAGTCGTTCAAAATATTCTATAAAAAGTAATACCCCCGAACTATCAAAAGAACTGATGCCGGAGAGATCCCATAATATCTTTTTTTCATAAGGTATATTACGCAAACTTTGCTCAATATCATTAACACTCAGCAAAGACCAATCCCCTGTTGAGATAAGTTCTAAGCGATCATTATGTGTGTGAGTAGTTATATATGCTGGATTCATAAGATTGATTATAGTTAATTTTTTGTAAAAGATAAGGTATAATTCCCCAACTTATACCAATGGGGAGAGCACATCTATGAAAAGTTTCGGTTTAGCTATCTGGGGGGATGATAACTTTATCATCAAAAAGGACACGGTTAATATCAATTATGCAGCCAAACCATCATTGCTTGAAATAACGCAAGAGATACGCGATAAAGGCTATAAAGGTCCTCTTCTTCTACGTTTTCCTCATCTCATAGAAAAACAGATCGCTACACTCTTCTCTACTTTTGAAAAAGCCAAAGAAGAGTTTGGATATACAGGAAACTTTCAAGCTGTTTTTCCTCTCAAGGTGAATCAATTTCCAAATTTTGTACATGCCCTTATGGATGTCTCTAAAAATTATAACTATGGTCTCGAAGCAGGCAGTAAGGCCGAACTGATCATTGCTATGACCAAAACACCATTGGGTGCACCTATTACTGTTAATGGGTTCAAAGATAAAGAAATGATATCTTTGTGTTTCATCGCTGCAAAAATGGGACACAATATTACAGTCACCATAGAAGGTCTTGGAGAATTAGAAACGATTATAAGTGTGAATGCAGAGTTTAATGGAGACATAGAAACGCCTATTACCCCTAAAATCGGTGTACGTATACGTCTGCATAGTTCGGGTATAGGTATCTGGGCAAAAAGTGGTGGATACAGTTCAAAATTTGGTCTTACTTCTACAGAGTTGCTTGAAGCCTATGAGATGTTGAAGAAGCATACACTTTTAGATCATCTTTGGATGGTTCATTTCCACATCGGTTCACAAATGGGAGATATCGCCCCACTTAAAAAAGCGTTAAGAGAAGCAGGAAACATCTATGCAGAACTTAAAAAACGTGGTGCAGATGCTCTGGGAGCCATTAACATAGGTGGTGGACTTGCCGTAGAGTACAGTCAACATGAAGATAAACAGGAAAGAAACTACTCCCTAAGAGAATTTGCCAATGATGTGGTTTTTCTTATGCAAGATGTAGCAAAAAGCAAAGGGGTGGAAGAACCCGATATCTTTACTGAATCTGGACGTTACATCGCAGCTTCACACTCTGTTCTTGTAGCACCGGTACTTGAACTTTTTTCACAAGAATATACTGAAAAAGGTCTGCGCCTCAAAGAAATCAATCCTCCTCTTATACAAGAGCTTTATGACCTCTTTAACACTATGAGTCGGGAACGTGCAAGAGAATACCTACATGATGCCCTTGATCATATGGAAAGTCTGCTTACCCTCTTTGACTTAGGATACATTGACCTGGAAGATCGCTCCAATACAGAGATATTGGTCAATCTTATCATCAAAAAAGCCATTGCATTGCTCAAAGATGAAGATAGTGATGAACTCAAAAAATTACAAGACCGTATACAAGAGAAATATCTTGTCAATTTTTCAGCTTTTCAGTCGCTACCTGACTTTTGGGGCTTGGCACAACATTTTCCTATCATGCCTCTGGATCGTCTTGATACCAAACCAACAAATCCGGCAAGTATTTGGGATATCACCTGTGATAGTGACGGAGAGATCGGGTTTAACCGTGATTTTCCACTTTATCTACATGATATTGATGTTTCTAAAGAAGAATATTTCTTGGCATTTTTTCTTACGGGTGCCTATCAAGAAGTATTGGGTATGCAACATAACCTTTTTACACATCCTACAGAAGTAGTTATCAACTTTGATAAAGAAGGGAAATATCAAATAAATGATCTTATTGAAGCTCAAAATCTTATGGACGTACTTGATGACCTTGACTACGATACCAATCTCATAGACAAATCACTCAAATATAAGATAGAAGAATCTACTCAACTGGATAAAGAGGAAAAAAGAGAACTACTGGGTAAACTTTACCTTTATTTAAGTGAAAATAGCTATCTTAAGACCATACAAGCGATTGATGAAAAGTATTAAGGAAAAAAATGAATCCGTTTAGTCTGATAAAAGAAGATTTTCTCAATGTTAAAAGAAATGACCCTGCTCTACACTCTACTTTTGAACTCTTTTTTAATTACCCTGGTCTTTGGGCACTCTTATTTCATCGTATTGCACATTGGCTTTATAATAAAGGACTAAGGTTTCTTCCACGATTCATATCTGCAATAGGACTATTTTTAACAACTATAGATATCCATCCTGCAGCTACCCTAGGACGTAGAGTGTTCATCGATCATGGTGTAGGTGTGGTCATAGGTGAAACTGCTATCATAGGTGATGATGTCCTTATCTATCAGCAAGTTACATTGGGTGGGGTAAGTACCAGTAAAGGGAAAAGGCACCCTACACTGGGAGATGGTGTAGTTATTGGAGCAGGTGCCAAAGTACTTGGAAATATCACTATAGGTGCAAACTCAAAAGTAGGTGCGAATTCAGTAGTTGTCAAAGATGTGCCTGCAGACTCTACTGCCATAGGTATACCTGCACGTGTACTTAAACGCGGATTTGACAAAACGCCACTCAGTCATAATAAAATTCCGGATGTCAATAAAGAGATTTTCGAGTATCTTCTTAAACGTATGAAAATCCTTGAAACAGCACTTGAAACGGGTGACAACAAGCACATCAAAGAAGAAGATCACGAACTTGAAGAGCTTTATGATAACTTTATCCATTCTATGGATTAGATAACTCTTCTGCTTTTTTTAACGCATTTTTTGATATAATTGATTAAATTATAATCAAAGGTTTTTTCATGCTTT
>JAPHUJ010000243.1 GCA_026193735.1 Sulfurovum sp. | reverse complement strand
AGGCTATTGCTCTTTACTCACTTTTTTACCTTTACCCATTTTTTCTTTTTTCTTATAGTCTTTGATATGTTTCTTGATCTCTTGTTTTAACTCTTTTTTGAGCATACTGTCCATTTGTTTTTTGATGTATTTTTTAACTTTCTTTTTCTCAATCATCTTCAATCCTTTTCTTTGTGTTAGGTTACTAACTGTTTTATATGATAGGATAAAAAAACTTTAAATAATATGAAGACTGTGCTAATATACAGGAAAGATATAAGTTTAAGTAACCTTAAGAATTAAGGTTTTATAATATTATATGATTAAATTTCAAGAAAGGATAATAAATGGAAAAAGAATCATTAAGTAAAGAAAGAAGAAATTTCTTCTCTAAAATGATCATAGCGGGTACAGGAAGTTTAGGATTGTTGTCTCTTTCAGGGTGCAATAGCTCCAATAATGATACTCTGCAAATGACTGAAGATCAAAAAGCCACCTTGCTTTATATCTATCAGGAAGAGAAAGTTGCCAGAGATGTCTATATCTATTTGGGTAATCTATATCCAGCTGAAAATACATTTGCATATATACAGCTCTCTGAGCAAAGACATATGGATGTTGTAGAAGAATTATGTATTAAATATAATGTTGATATTTCAGCGGTAGATGAAACTGACATTGGCGTATTTATACTACCTGAACTACAAGCATTGTATGATCAGCTCATTGCTGATGGCAGCGCATCACTACTGGCTGCTCTTCAAGTAGGTGTGCTTATAGAAGAAACAGATATTACTGATCTTGAAGAAGCTTCGGTGGGAATGCCAAGTGATGTAGTCAATGTATTTGAAAATATTAAAGAAGGTAGTTTGAGTCATCTTGATGCATTTAATTATTCAATTAGTCAACTACCAATTTAAATCCAGTTAGAAAATACATCTGTGGATAATATAATGTTTATAGGGGTAAAGGATATTCTAAATATTAATTATCAGCCCCTATTTAGAAGTTTTAATACTTAAGATAAGGTACCCTGCGATGGCTGAAAGAAATGATCCAAGAAGGATTGCAAGTTTGTCGGCATAGTGATAGATCTGCGTATCATTATATGCAAGTGAATCTACAAAGAGACTCATTGTAAAACCGATCCCAGTTAAGACAGAGACCCCATAAAGTAAGGTCCAGTTACTTTCTTTTGGTAGGGAAGCTATACCCATTTTTATGGCCAGCCAGGAGAATCCAAATACACCTACCTGTTTGCCTATAAAGAGGCCAAACATGATACCCAATGGTACAGGGCCTGCCATCTCTTCTATGGATATACCTTTAAGATCCACACCTGCATTGACAAAAGCAAAAAGAGGCAAGATCATAAAGGCAACCCAGTAGTGCAAGTCATGCTCCATCTCTTTTGCCATAGAAAAAGATTTTCCTTCTTTGTCTCTAGAAGTAAGAGGAATCATAAAAGCAAGTGCTACCCCGGCAAGTGTCGCATGAACACCAGACTTAAGCACAGATACCCACAGTACAAGGCCCACTAAGATATAGGCAGATTTTATTGCAACATCCATACGGTTCATGATGAACAATACAATAAGAGATATGCCAGCTATACTGATAGAAAGTGTAGAAAGCTCAGAGGTATAAAAAAGTGCGATGATGATGATAGCACCCAAGTCATCGATAATAGCCAGTGCCATTAAAAATATTTTTAAAGAGACAGGAACTCTCTTTCCCAGTAAAGACAAGATACCCAAAGCAAAGGCGATGTCTGTAGCTGTAGGTATAGCCCAACCATTCATTGCAAAGGATTCACCTCTGTTGAAAGCAATGAAAACCAAAGCAGGCACGATCATACCACCAATAGCAGCGATACCGGGTAGAGTGATTTGAGAGAGTGATGAGAGATGCCCTTCATTTACTTCACGTTTCACTTCAAGACCTATAAGAAAGAAAAAAACGGCCATAAGTCCGTCATTGACCCACAAAAGAAGAGGCTTGGCTATCTGCAGATCTCCAAAACGTATCTCAACAGGAGTATGTAAAAAACTTGTATAAAATTCAGTCATGAAACTGTTTTGTAAAAGCAGTGCTAATATCGTAACAAAGATAAGCATTATTCCTGCGGATGACTCTTTCTGTATAAAATCTTTGAGAAATTGTGTTGGCATGTATAATCCCTTTTTTTGATTACATCATTTTAGCTAAAGTTTGCTAATCAAGATAAATGATCGGATCAATATTGACAATTGTAGAATATTGAACTAAAATAAAAGTAAAGGAGTTATTGTGAATAATAAGATTGAAGAAGTTATTAACCATGTACAAAAGTCATCTAAGGTGTCTGATGAAAACAAACCATTGATCCTGGATAAGCTTGAAGAGTGGAAGAGTGAAGATAAAGTTATCAATGATGTCGCTGTACGGTTTGAAAACTGGTGGATGGAGATGGAACCCATCTTCGCTGAACTGGGTTGGATATAACGGGTGGACATATATACCCAGTACAGCTATGAAAAAAAATGGCAAAAAACTAGTCACAAAGATGCACTGCGTATGATAGCAGAGGAGATGCCTGATACCGATGCGGAAGGTACTCTAAAGTACATTCTGTCTCAGATACAAAAAGGAAAGACCATTACACTTGGCGAATGTCGATTTAGATCTACAGGTATGTAAAATTCTTTTTCACACTTAGTGCACAGTTGAATATGTATAATCATTATATGGTATATCTACACTTTAAAGGGAGGGGTATATGAAAGATTTTTTTGGGGAATTGAATGTGCTGTTTTCTATTCCAAAAAATATCATTCTTTTGGTATCTAGGGTGGTCATTGCTTATGGATTTTCACTTCCTGCACTTCTAAAAATAAATGACCTGGATGGCACGGTGAGTTGGTTTGCAAGTGTCTCCATCCCTTTTCCTGCATTTTTTGCCTATCTGGTTTCTGGACTTGAATCCATTGGGATCATCCTTTTGATCTTAGGTCTATTTACCCGTTTCATATCCATCATGCTTAGTTTCGTTATGATAGGTGCTATATTTTTTGTACATCTTCCAAACGGCTTTTTAGCAAGTAACGGAGGGTTTGAAATCCCTTTATATTATTTGATCTTTCTTATGTTGTTCGCAACCTATGGTGCAGGAAAATATAGTTTAGATAGACTATTATTTGAGAAAGTAAAATATGAATAAGGAAAATTTACTCTCTTATTTTACGGTGCTCTCTGCTGATTGGACCATACTGATCAAACTTCTTTTTATTGTGCTGATCTTACTTATGATAGCCATTGCCATATATGACCGTTTTATTCAAAGAAAAAACCAACTTCTTATTAACTATCCTCTTATAGGACGTATGCGATATCTATTTTACCTGTTACGAAATCCTATGAGACAATATTTTGGAGATGAAACGTACTATGATTCTTTTGAGAAACTTGATTGGATAAACAAAGTTTCAGAAGGAAGAAACGCCTATCTTTCTTTTTCTCCTGCAAGCCCGTACGGTAACCAAAAAATACTATTTAAACATGCCAATTTCGTCAAAGAGATAGGTGAAGTACAGGGTGAATTTTCTGTACTGTTTGGAAAAAATAGAAAAGAGCCCTATGAGAGTAAAAGTATCATAGGAAGATCTGCTATGAGTGACGGTTCTATCTCTCCTGAAGGGACACGAGCCTTTGCTAGAGGAGCATTTAACGGACATTTTCCTATCAATACAGGAGAAGGCGGTTTGACGTCCAACTTTCTTGCTACGCTAAATTTGAAAGATTGTGATAGCGCTTATCTTGAAAGTAAAGAGGGTACATGGTT
>JAPHUJ010000107.1 GCA_026193735.1 Sulfurovum sp. | reverse complement strand
TTTCCCGCCCGAGAGACACTCCTTTTTTCCTCAAAACATATCTATAAATTTTATTTTTAAAACCCTTTTGAGTTTATGTTTCTTTTATAGTTTTCATTATAAAACATCCTATATAGAACATTTTATAAGGTTTTCTATTGAAAGGTGCAGATTTATGGCCTACAAACGTAGCTACAGCGAATAACCTTATAAAATATGTTAGATTATAAGGTTTTAAAAATAAGTATCCTCATTTAAATGAGTTTAAACACTCATTTCCTTCAATTGTACAGGTTTTAGATATTGTATTTTTGTTTTATGACAATTGTATGACATTTTCTGGGTATCCTATATCTTGGATACTATAACTCTATAGTAGATGAAAAGATCGTCAGTTTACACAATTACAAACAATACTATGATTTAGGGAGTTTTTTTATGTTAAAAGATGATGTCGACTACCTTTTTAATTTTATTGATGATTTACCTATAGGCATTATCTGTCTAGACACAACGACCGATCAGGTAAGTCTCATCAATAAATTTATGCTTGAAATGGTTGGATGGGATGAATCGGAAATTAATACATTAGAAAAATGGTTTCATACAGTTTACCCTGATGATGAATATAGAGCCAGTATTATAAAGCTTTGGAGTGATATGATTGAGGAAACTGAATCACAGAATAAACCATATTCAAGTATTATAGAAGTAAAAGTTGCGGTTAAAGATGGTAGTGTTAGATGGTGTAACGCTCGCTATTACCGTAAAGGAAATTTCGTCTATGGAATATTCGTTGACATTAGTTACCGTCAAAATGCGGAAAACAAACTTAAAGAAATCTCTTTGACTGATCCACTGACTGAAATCCATAACCGTAGGTATTTCAATCTGGAATACGATAATATGTGGCACCTCGCTCAAAGAACAAAGACACCAATATCCATTATTATATGCGATATAGATGATTTGAAAAATATCAATGATACGTACGGACACATCAAAGGAGACCAAGTTATTATCACTGCGGCAAAGACTATTTCATCCACATTGAAGCGCTCGACTGACTTTGTTGCACGATATGGAGGTGATGAGTTTGTGGTTGTCTCTTATGACTGCAAAGAAGAATCTGCATTTGGATTGTGCAAGATGATTAAGAACAATATAGACAATACACCTATCTCAGATATGGGGGATGATAGCTATTCTTGTACTATGAGTTTTGGCGTAAACACTATCGTGCCCAATTCGAATATAACACCTGAACAATTTTTTAACAATGCCGATAAGGCAATGTATGAAGCAAAAAAGACTGGTGAAAATAGGATTGTTGTCAGTAAGTTATAGGGCATCCACCTCACAACAGATCCCAAAACCTCATAAAATTATATATTTTATGAGGTTTTCATCTTGTTTTTTATCTTTAAAAATTTGTAGAAATCTAGTGTGTAAACAGCTTCTTCTCTTCCTCTTTCTTAAAAAATGTAAAATAGCTCCATAATACAGTTCCATAAACAAAAATGGACATCATCACCACTCCGGTAGTGACCACTTCAAAAAACTCTTTATACTCAAAGCTAGCTGGTATCATGTGAACAAGGATAATAGACAATGCCCCTTTCATTCCTGAGAAAGTAAGAATGAACCAGCCCTCTTTACCTACAGGTTGAATGGCTTTCGTTTTATGTCCAAAAAAAGCAAATTTTGCCATAGATGCTGCACGAATAAATGTCGTGATACCAAACATGATAAGTATTTCCGTTTTATATTGCCATAGTTTCTCTACACTAACCATCTCTGCTAAGACAAAAAATATCATAACAGCAGCAATGTATCCAAACTCTTTGGCCATTTCGTAGATATACTCCAATCTTTCATTGGTCGTAGCTTTTATTCCACCTAAACGAAACTGATGGAGAAAGCTTTTCGTTTTTCGAGACACCTCTTCTTCATGAGCTTTTATGTCCATATCTATCCATGCTTTTGTAGCAATGATAGCCGTAATAAGTGTCAATATCCCACTGACATGCATCTCTTCTGCTACCACATAGGCAAGATACGCTTCTATGATAAAAGCAAAGAACTCACCTCTTTTGTCTGAAAAAAGTTTCATCAGCATATAAAAGGCAAATCCCACTGCGATACCTATACCTAAACTCACTACAAACACACGCAGAGCATCCATAGCTGCATGCCCTGCATCTATCTCTCCACTCATCATCCAAGGCAATCCTATAAAGAAAAAAGCGATGACAGCTGTAGCATCATTACCTAGCGACTCTCCCTCTATAAGTACTTTGATATGATGGCTTATACCTGTAAAACGAGAAAGTATCGACTGCACAGAGACAGCATCTGTAGCCATGTTGATAGCAAATAGGGACACATACGCACCTAGAGTCAGACCCTCGAACACTCCAAAGTAGTACATACTGGCCCCCACAGTTATGGAAAGTGCTACTGCGATCACAGCAAGATAAAAGATGTCCCAACCGTATTTTTTAATGTCAGCAAAGTGCAGATGCAGAGCATCTCCCATAAAGATAAGCGGGATACAAAACAGGATGATCGCATCAAAATAATGTTTCAAGTCTATAGGTACAGCCATCGGTACATAAGTGTAAATCGTATACGATCCTATGAGAAGTAAAAAAACTGAAGGTATTTTGAATCTGTTGGCCATGGCATCTGAAAATACGACCAATCCCAGTATGGTTATAAGTATGATCTCTGGTGCAAAACTATGCATGTTAATTCTCCAATAATTTTTTTATTTCAAGTAAACTTCGGTAGCCCTTTTGGCATACCATATGTCCCTCCTCATCTATAACAACAACAGAAGGGAAGGAATTGGCTCCCATGGAACGTGCTTTTGCAAAATCATGTTCCATCAGAAGCTGTACTCTGTCACTCTCAAAGAAAGCTCTAAAAGTTGTTCTGTCTAAGTCTACAGACTGTAGTAGATCACATAAAATATCTACGTTTGTAATATCTTCCGCTCTGGTATAAAATGCTTCTTGTATCGTATGCAAATACGAAAATGCTTTTTCTGTTCCGAAAAGTTCACGTACCGTTATCACTGCTTTACATGCAGGATACGTATCGTATTCAAAAACCTCTTTTTCAAACAAACGGTCTGAAAATACTTGCCCCGTTCTTTGGGACACTTGTCTCCAATGCCCTCTAAGGTACTCCTTAGATATTTCATTCCAAGACATTTCACCTTTGGTACGTAACCCACCCATGACCAATGAAAACGTATACTCTTCACTCAAAGCAGTGCGCAAATCTTCTATAACAGGAGCAAACCCCCAACACCATGAACACATAGGGTCAAGCACAAAGATCAACTCTTTTTGCATCCTAAAATAAGCTACCACTATCGTTGGAAACCGGTCTCAAAGGCACTTTACGTTTAGGATGCAAAGGATCATCTTCCTCTTCACTCTCAGTCATAGCATCAGCCGGATCCTCATCGATGTTAATAGTCGGTGCTAATCCTATCTCTCCCTCATCAGGATCAAGATCTTCTATGATTTCCGTCTCTTCTACTAGCATTCGATCATATCCCTGATCATCTTGCTGATCATCAGAATATAAATCTTTTTTGTAACTATCCGGCAATGGAGAATTTTTCGTATAAAGTTCTCCCTTACCTTCGTATTCACCTCTAAATACACCTTCTGGTATGTCAAATGTTCGCTTTGTATCAGGATATAGCTCTAATAACTTTTTATAGTAAAAAGCAAATGCCGGCGCTGCCAACGCACCTCCGGTCGCTCCACGTCCTATACGTGTATTGTCATCTCTACCAAACCATACAATGGTTTCTATCGTTGGAGAATAACCACAGAACCATGCATCTATATTGTTGTTTGTCGTCCCTGTTTTTCCTGCGAGTTCTATACCATCTACCTTTGCATTTGTACCTGTCCCTCTTTTGACTACATCTTTCAATATATCCGTCATAAGATATGCCTGTTCAGGTGTAGTAAAACCTTCTATCTCTTTAGGACGTGTCTCATAGATCACTGCACCCTCTTTTGAGATGATCTTACTTACCAGTCTTGGTTCTATCATATGCCCTTCATTGGCAAAAACTGAAAATATTTGTGCCATTTTAAGTGGACTTAATCCAAGGTTACCCAGTGCGATAGACATGTCCCTTGGTACATGTGGCACATCTAAAAAGGCCAATCGTTTACGAATAGTACTTACCCCAAGATCAGATACCAGATTGATAGTCGCCAGATTACGAGAATGTACCAATGCTTCTCGCAGCGAGACAAACCCTTTAAAGTCATGTTCATAATTTTTAGGTGACCAGATTTTCGGTTTACCTTTATAATAGTACTGAAATGTTCTTGCCAGGTCTGTCAAGGGACTTGCGGGATTGTACCCCATGTCCAATGCAGTTTGATAGATAAAAGGTTTAAATGCAGATCCAGGCTGACGCTTCGACTGTGTCACACGATTATAGGAAGATCTTTCATAATCTGTCCCGCCCACCATAGCCAAGATATCACCCGTTTTACTCTCTACTGAAACCAATGCTGTATTTAATGTAGATGTTTCAGCTTTTTCATTGTATTTTTTGAGAGCCTTGTTGTAGGCAAAATCAACCGCTTCTTTGGCGATAGCTTGTTGTTTCATGTCTATGGTCGTATAAATCTCATAACCACCTGTACGGATGTCACCCAGTTTCCCTTTAAAACGTCTCAGAACTTCATCCACTATACTTGGTGCTATATTCTGTGTTAAAGACGTCTTATATACTTTAGGAGACTCCTTTACTGCCTTAAGGTAATCACTTTGCGTGATCCAACCTATACTTTTCATACGATACAGTACATTATTTGCTCGATCCAAAGCACGGGTATAATGCTTAAGAGGGTTAAAATAACTTGGTGCATTTGGTAACCCTACCAAAATAGCAGCCTCCTTGATCGTAAGCTCATTAAGCTCTTTATGAAAATATCCGTTTGCGGCTGTTTTGACACCAAAGTAATTATTACCATACGACACTTCATTGAGATAACGCTCAATGATATCTTCTTTACTTAACTCATGCTCTATCTTCATTGCTAAGATGGCTTCTTTGATCTTTCGAGCCAGTTTCTTTTCGTTGGAAAGGATTTTATTCTTAATGAGCTGTTGAGTAAGTGTACTTCCTCCCTCCACAAATTTTCCAGCTTTGATATCCTTCACTATGGCTCTTATGATTGCATCCGGATTTACACCGCTATGTTCAAAAAACCTTGTATCTTCCATCGCTACAAGTCCTTCAACAAGAAACCCCGGGATTTCATCATAACGTGCATAAAGACGGTGTTGTTCTTTAAAGACATACGCCAGTTTCTCACCATTTCTATCATATATGATAGACGAAGTTTCTGGCTTATAATGAATGAGTTTATCTGCATCCAGTGATATCTCTTCATATGCATAAATGAAAGCTGCAGTAAGTGCTACTCCAAATAACATCACTAAGATAATGGAACCTTTGACTAAACTATTGAACACACAGACCCTTTATATACATATTTTTCATTTTAATTATTATTGTACCGAGTTATGGCTAATGAGTGCCAATGCATGTCTGATTTTCTGTAGAGAGACACTCAAATTGAGTATGACCCTCATGATAGGTTTCTCTACAGTTGGTTGACGTATAGCTCCCACCAGATACCCTTGGGCCATAAGTCCTTTTTGTACATAAAGAGCATGCTCATTACTTGGC
>JAPHUJ010000323.1 GCA_026193735.1 Sulfurovum sp. | reverse complement strand
CAGGCATGGAGAGAGATATTGAATCGTTACGATACGCTTCATCCCCAATCCTATGTAGATTCTGATGAGGTTATCAAACCGCAATGGGCCATAGAACGTATCGGTGAGCTTGTGGGTGAAAATGCGATCATCACTTCGGATGTTGGACAGCACCAGATGTGGGCAGCACAGCACTTTCCCTTTGACCGACCGCGCCAATGGATAAACTCTGGTGGACTAGGAACAATGGGCTTTGGGTTCCCTGCAGCACTTGGTGCTAAAAGGGCCTTCCCGGATAAAACGGTCATCAATGTCACCGGTGATGGTTCGATCCTTATGAATATGCAGGAACTTGTGACAGCAGCGGAGTATAAGATACCGGTCATTAACCTTATTCTCAATAATCATTTTTTAGGAATGGTGAGACAGTGGCAGACATTCTTTTATGAAAAACGTTACTCTGAGACAGACTTGACATTCCAGCCAAACTGGAAAGCTCTGGCTGAAGCGTGTGGCGGTATAGGGTATGACGTTACTACGAAAGAAGAATTTGATGCTGCTATCAAAGATGCTATAGCACAAGATAAAGTTTGTTTTATGAACGTTGCAGTGAATCGTTTTGAAGATGTACTTCCTATGGTACCATCAGGCGGGGCACTTTTTAACATGATGTTACCTCAAAAAGTAGACAGTAGTAAGGAGACGAAATAATGGCAAATTCTATTAATGAAAGACGTGTTATTTCAGTTATCGTGTTGAATGAAAGTTCTGTTCTTGCGCGTATCACCGCACTGTTTGCAGGTCGTGGATATAACATTGAGTCACTGACCGTAGCACCTATACCAAATAGTGAGATGTCCCACATCACAATAGCAACCAATGGTTCTACCCGGGTGATGGAACAGATCACTAAACAACTGCATAAGCTCATTCCTGTGTATAAGGTAATTGAGCATGAAGAGATGGTTGAAAAAGAGATGGTATTGGTGAAATTTCCTATTACTGAGAATTTAAGTGATATCAGTGCTTTGTGTGCAGCGTATAATGGCGGCATTGTCAATGTTGGAAAAGAGATGATCATTACTATGATAGCAGACGAACCTGCACGTATACAGCATTTTATAGAAGCATCACAGCGTTATAATCCTTCTGAGATAGTACGTGGTGGTGTGGTGGCTATAGAAAGATAAAAGTCATTCTACTTTTGTCACTTTCCTTTGTGGAGAGTGACACCTACTTTAAGTTAAAAGGACTGCTTTATGACTTACAAACTCTCAAAAATAACAGAAAATATCGGTTTAGACTTTCACGGTGAGGATATCACTATAGATGGGATACACACGTTAAGCGAAGCAACTTCCACACAACTTAGCTTTTTTACGGATAGCAAATATGCTTCCCAATTAGCAGATACAAAAGCTGCAGCAGTACTGATAGATGAAAAACATGCAACACTATTGCCATCGGGAACGATTGCACTCATAACAGATGAAGCGTATCTCAAATTGGCACTCGCTTCTAAGTTCTTTGCACATAAGCTTGAGAGTAGGGGAGAACAACCCACTGTAGGTGAAGGATGCGATATAGACAAGCAAGTCTCTTTTGGTAAAAATGTTACACTTGGCGATAATGTTACACTACTGGCAGGCTGTTATGTAGGTGATAATGTTACTATCGGTTCAGGGACGCTTCTTCATCCAAATGTGACCCTGTACCATCAGACACAAATCGGTTCTGAGTGTATCATTCATAGTGGTACGGTGATCGGTTGTGATGGATATGGTTTTGCGCATACAAAGCTTGGTGAACATGTAAAGATCTATCAGAATGGTAATGTTGTTGTGGAAGATAGCGTAGAAATAGGGGCAAACTGTACCATAGATAGAGCAGTATTTGGTACTACGTATATACGCAAAGGTACTAAGCTGGATAACCTTATACAAATTGCCCATAACTGTGATGTTGGGGAGCATACCCTTTGTGCTGCTCAAGTAGGACTTGCTGGTTCTACGATTTTAGGCAGAAATGTAGTAATGGGCGGACAGAGTGCTACAGCGGGACATTTAAAAGTGGGTGCTTTCGCAACTATCGCAGGTAAAGGTGGTGTAACCAAGTCTCTTGAAGGAGGTAAAACATATGCAGGTTTTCCTGCCATAGAACATAAAATGTGGTTACGTATGCAAGCAAAGATAGCCGGATTATTAAAACGTAAAAAATAGCTAAATAATTGTGATATAATTATTTATATTAAAACTTGAGTGAGAGGAATTGAGAATGGGCTTTGCTCATTTTCAAGGAGAATATTTTAAATAAAAAAGGATGATTTATGAGTGGAGCAGTAACAAAAATAGACGAAATGACTTTGAGTGGTACAAAAGACGGAAAGATAAGTATTACTACAGTAGAACAACCTTATGGTCCAAAGAGTGAAAGTGTAGCAAGTATTGGTATTTCACTACAAGCAGGGGCTGATGAACCAGATTGGAAAGTACATATTCCTAAAGCAAATATAGATGCAGTGATCGAAGCATTGCAAGAAGCCAAAAAAAGTTTATAGATCGGCATGAGAAATGTTAATGGGTCAAGCCCATTAATTAGTGCTCATCATGCATCATAACTTTGTATTTGTCCAAAGCTCTTTGCATTAAGTCTTTATCCGGGATCTTTCTTCCTGCGATATATCCGATGATATTGCCCTCATCATCCAGTTTTGGTTTTATCCATACTACAACAAGATAGTATTTACCTTCACTTGTCATATTTTTGACAAAACCTTCCCAGTAGTTACCATCTTTAATGGTTTCCCATAACCCTTTAAACGCTGCTTTTGGCATGTCTGGATGTCTATTAATATTGTGTGGTGCACCGATAAGTTCTTCTTTGGTGTAGCCTGTGAGGTCTCTAAACTTACGGTTGGCATAAGTAATGATACCTGCTGTGTCTGTTTCAGTGATCATTACCCCACCATCAAATGGAACTTCTATATCGACTGGCTCAGGTTTTTTGATTTCTTTGCCTGTAATGATGTTTTTAATCGTTTGTCCCATTTTTTCTCCATGAATTATTATAGTATGTCGAGTTGAAAGCTTTATACAGTACAGCATCAAGTAGAAACTAATGTCATAGTATTTTGCAGTTTGGCAATCTACAAGAGATCCATAACTTTCTGTCCTCACTTCACAATGAGTTTAGCTTTTTTACATATTTAACTTATACAAAATATATGATACCTATCAGTAGCTTACATCATAATTATATTAACCCGAAATCAAACATACTTTGCTACAATTACAGAATTAAGATAAAGGGGCATTTTTTGTCTATAACAGAAACAATCAAATCACTTTTAGAACAACGCATACTCGTCATCGATGGTGCCATGGGTACACAGATACAGGACCTTGAAGTTCCTACAGACGCATGGATAGATGATAAAGGGGTAGATCAAGAGGGATGTAATGAATTACTCAATCATACGGCACCTGAACTCATAGGGCGTATACATAAGCGTTATGCTATGGCTGGTGCTGACTTACTTAAAACAAATACCTTTGGAACAATGCCATGGGTACTTGATGAGTATCAGATGGGTGAACGTGCTTATGAACTTTCTAAAAAGGGTGCAGAACTTGTAAAAGCGATCTGTAATGAGTATGGGACAGAAGAATCACCAAAGTTTGTATTGGGATCGATCGGACCTGGCACAAAACTACCTTCTCTCGGACACATTCACTATGATGAAATGTATGAGGGGTATAAGCTTTGTGCTTTAGGGCTTATAGATGGAGGATGTGATGTCTTTCTTTTGGAGACTTGTCAAGACCCTTTACAGATAAAAGCTGCTTTACATGCTTGTCAAGGGGCAAATGAAGCGAGAAATGTCCAACTTCCTATAATGGTTTCTGTGACGATTGAACTTAGTGGTTCTATGCTTATAGGTACGGATGCTGCGACTATAGTGACTATACTTGAACCGTTTGACATATTATCATTGGGATTCAATTGTGGTACGGGCCCTGATCAGGTTAAAAAGCACCTCAAGACACTGAGTGAACTATGTGCTATACCTATCTCAGTACATGCTAATGCTGGACTTCCTCAAAACCGTGGAGGGTACACCTATTATCCTATGGGACCAGATGAGTTTACAGAGAAACAGTTAGAATTTACTGCATTTGATGGTGTGAGTTTTTTAGGTGGATGTTGTGGAACGACGCCTCAACACATACAAGCACTCAAAAAAGCGGTTGAAGTGTTAGTACCTAAAAAACCTACGGGTAGTATCAAACCAAGCATTGCTTCACTGTTTAGCAGTACTGAACTTTTTCAAGAACCTGCACCCCTGCTCATAGGGGAACGTTCTAACTCTACAGGTTCTAAAGCCTTTCGGGAGCTTATCATCGCCAGTGACTATGAAGGTACACTGACCGTAGGTCAGGCACAAGTACGTGATGGTGCACACTGTTTAGATGTCAATGTAGAGTTTGCAGGGCGTGATGGTGCAGTAGACATGGCTGCTGTGATGGAGCTATATAATCAAAAGATACCGCTCCCACTCATGCCAGATGCTACACGAGTAAATACTATGGAAGAAGGACTAAAACGTATAGGTGGTAAACCTATCATTAATTCCGTGAACCTTGAAGATGGTGAAGAAAAACTAGATGCCATTTGTAAACTGGCTAAGAAATTTGGCTGTGCATTGGTGTGTTTAACTATCGATGAAGTCGGTATGGCAAAGACTACGGAGACAAAACTGGCTCAAGCAGAGCGTATCTATGATCTGGCGGTAAATCGTCATGGCATTGACCCACGCAACCTTATTTTTGATATGCTTACATTTACAGTGGGTTCTGGGGACTTGGAGTACCGTGATGCGGCCATACAAACACTCGAAGCCATACGTGAGTTACATATCCGCCACCCGGAAGTAGGTTCTACGCTGGGGTTATCTAACATCTCTTTTGGGCTTGATACCAATGCCAGACGTTACTTGAACTCTGTGTTTTTACACCATTGTTTACAAGCGGGTATGACTTCCGTGATCATTAACGTAAAACACATTATTCCTCTTGCCAAGATGAGTGATACAGACAGAGAGATCTGTGAAGAGTTGCTTTTTGCACCTGATGACCAGTCCTTATTTAAATTTATAGAACATTTTTCAGATGCAGTTATAGATGATGAGGCAAATGACGAAGCCTATGAAGCTATGAATAACGAAGAAAAGATAGCCAGACTTTTACTCGATGGCGACAAAGAACGAATGATACCTTTAGTCGAAGAGGCACGTAAAAAGATACACCCCGATATCATCGTTAATGAAATCCTAATAGATGCTATGAAGGTTGTGGGGGAACTCTTTGGTTCTGGGCAAATGCAACTTCCATTCGTACTTCAGTCAGCCGAGACGATGAAAAGCACAGTGGATTACTTAAATCCTTACCTGACAAAACAAGAGAAAGATACTGATACGACTCTTGTGATAGGTACGGTTAGAGGGGATGTGCATGATGTGGGTAAAAACCTTGTAGATATCATACTTTCAAATAACGGTTTTAAAGTTGTAAACGTAGGGATCAAAACTGACTTACAAGAGTACCTTGATGTACTAGAAAGACAATCCATTCAAGCCATTGGCATGTCTGGACTTTTGGTGAAGTCCACAGCAGTGATGAAAGACAACCTTGAAGCCATGGCAGAGATGGACATGGAGATACCTGTACTTTTGGGTGGTGCTGCGCTTACACGCTCTTTTGTTGATGACTTCTGTCGTCCTATCTATAAAGGGCCTATCTTTTATTGCCGCGATGCTTTTGACGGGGTCATCGCTATGAGTCGCATCGAAAAATATAACGAAGACAGTAGTGTTGGGCTAGATACACGTATGGCTGGAGATATGGTCGTGCATGAGAAAAAGGTAAAGAAAGAAGTTGTCATCCCTCCTTTTGAAGAGATAAAAATGCCAGAGCCACAAGAGGTACCAACACCACCATTTTGGGGAAGACGTGTACTGCAAAAAGAAGACTTAGACTTAGATATGGTATTTAACTGGGTAAACCAAAGAACAGTCATAAAATTTCACTGGGGATACAAGAGTAAGGGTATGACAAAAGAGGAGTATCAAAAACTCTTAGACAAAACAGTGTATCCTGCATATGAGCGTTTGAAAAAAGAGTTCATAGAAAAAGAGTTGTTTGAACCTACCATTATTTACGGTTACTATCCATGTAGAAGTGAAGATCAGGAGTTGTACCTCTTTGATGAAAGCGAAGGATGGAATGTAGATGCAAACGCAAACCGTGAGCCTTTAGACAAAGTCATAGGTAGGGCAGTAGGAACTTTTAGCTTTCCAAGACAAGGAAGAAAACCACACCGTGCATTGTCTGACTTTTTCCACCATGACAGACATGATGTGCTACCTATCACTTGTGTGAGTGCTGGATCTAAGTTCTCTGCATATGAGAAAGAGCTGTATGATGCAGGCAAATACTTAGAGTACAACATGGTACACGGTTTCTCTGTAGAACTAGCCGAAGCTTTAGCCGAAGTGGCGCATAAGCAGATACGTTTAGACCTAAACATAGCAGACAATGAAGGGTCATCACTGCGTGATGTGCGTATGAACCGTTATCAGGGGGCGAGATATTCGTTTGGATATCCTGCTTGTCCAGACTTGGAGCAAAGTAGAACTATCTTTGATCTGCTAAAACCTGAAGAATTTGGTATAGAACTTTCTGAGACATTTCAAATAGTTCCAGAACAGAGTACGACCGCATTGGTAGTGCACCATAAAAGTGCGACATATTATTCGTTATAGGTCAATAAATATTTAGTGCGTTATCATTTAACATATAATAACGCATTATTTAATTTTTATTCATATTTTATTGTTTTGTTTGTACTGTTTTTTTATCTTCTAGTATGAGCAT
>JAPHUJ010000016.1 GCA_026193735.1 Sulfurovum sp. | reverse complement strand
TGCGATGGTATCGAAGAGATCATAGACATCTAAGTGTGTGAGTGACTCAATGGTAGAGCCTCGATAGGCATTTGTAGCGACTGCCAAGGTATGTCCTTTGTCTTTAAGACTTTCAAGCATTTCCTTGATACCCTCATAAAGTACAAGTTCATTTTCATGATTTTTCGTATAATACTCAGAAAACCATCTCTCATGGTCTGGTTCAAATGTCTTCGCATGATAAAAGGTCTGTGCAGGATTTATGGTATGGTCATTGACCTTTGAAAGAATATACTCTTGTGTCATAGGCTCAAAGCCTAAGTTTTGACGTACATAGTTGATGGCATTGGCAATGGTCAAAGAACTATTGACCAATGTACCATCCATATCAAAAATAATGAGTTCTTTTGTACGATTCAACATTTAACACTACGATTACATTGCATTTATTTTTGCTTTGTATTTTTTGACTCTGGGCGACTAAACTTCATATACAAAGAAAGACTTATAAGAAGTAAGGAGACACCCGTTATAAGATACACTGCATACTGAAGCTTAATAGGGTCTGTCAGTGCGAATTTAAAGACAAGCATCAAAGCTTCAATGGAAAGTGCGATAATGATAGAACCCAAGAAACGCACCATTGTTTGATGGGTGTCTCCTGTACCGTGTTTTTTCTCTTTACCCAGCACTTCTTCTTCAAATATCGCTTTAACCAAATCAAAGATAGCCAAAGAGAGAGTGAGAAGAATGGTTGCTTCAAAGATCTTATTGATCTCTATAATTGAAAAATCTAGTCCAAAATGTAGAAAAGAGGTAATACCTTTCACAAAAAGTAAAAGTGCTACCGCTGAAAGTGCCAGAGAAAATGCCGTATATGTTATTTTACTTATTGTGCCAGATATGGAATCCACAGAACTTGGATGCACCATTTTGAGTATATTTTCAAGTGTAATGTCTACACAGATGATACACAAAAGATTGTCTGTTTCATCATAGATCGGGAAAGAAGATGTCACTACCATTTTATTGCTTATAAGTGATGGGTAAGGATCGGTAAGAGAACAACGATGCTCAGCAAGTGTACGATAATAATATGCTCTGTCACTTCTATCGTCACCTTTGCCGATGCCGCTTAGATTCTTCGTATCAGAGATATTATCTGTGATCTGCTTTCCATTACTGTCTAAAGCATAAATAACTTCAGCTTTAGAAATAGACTGTTTTAGGTCTTTTAATTTAGAGAGTACCGTGTCTAGATTGCCACTTCCCATGCTTTGAGAGATGTTTCGACCCATAATGTAGCATAAATAAGCTCTTGCTTTTGTACGTATCTGTGCGTATTCTTCTATTTCTTTAATTTGCATAAGATCCCCTTTAGAGTACTTTACCTAAAACATCAGTAAATTTTACTTTTTGGTTTATAGCTACTTCTGGAAAGATACTTCCTTTTTCTGAGAAAGTCAAGATGGTAGAACCCATTTCAAACCAACCATAAAAATCTCCTCTTTCCACCCATAGATCCTCATACTCATAATGAACCGGTTCTCTTATTTCTGAGTTCGTTCTCACTTTTTCTTCAAATGTAACAACCATTTGACCTACATTGAGTGCAGCAACAAGGACAAGTACCTGTGCTCTACCCTTTACATCTTCACATTCAATTATGACTCGCTCATTTTCAATGAAGAGATCATGTTTATTACGAAGCAGTGGAAAATTGACCGGATAGTGTTTTCCTGGGATATGTGTCAATGAATTCACTTTTAGACGCATTGGCATATGATAACGATGATAATCTTTAGGGGAAAGGTAGAAATTGATAAACTCCCCTCCCTCTACTTTAGTAACTGCATCTTTATGGTACTCACCAAAAAGCTTCTCTATACTGTAGCTCATCCCTTTTATCTGATAGGCTTTACCCTCTTTGATAGTACCGGCATCTGTGATAAGTGCATCAACACCAGAGATAAGTGCATCTTGATCGTCGGGTAAAGCTCTAGGTGTTTCAAAAGCTCTTGTGAAGAGTTTGTTAAGTGTCGGATAGGTACTAGGCTCTCTAAACTCACTCATATCAAGCCCCATAAGTTTGACATAACCTGCATTGATAAAGTTTTGGACGGATGATGGAAATTCTTTAGAGGCGAATTTTCCAAAACCGCTAGAAAGGATAGAAGTAAAGTGTTTAGCCATTATGTTCCCTGTTAAATAAATATAAATAACATTATATCATTTGTCATTGAGAGTTTGTGGTTATTATCTAAAATACGATACTATCTTTTCAATATATATTAAGGAATCTTCATGGCAAAATACGTACTTTTCGATACTGAAACCACAGGAAATCAAGAACAAGACCGCATCATACAGGTAGGTGCTATGATCGTACATAGTAAAGATGAGATCGAAATTTTTGATGAACTATGTTTAGCTCCCGTACCCATAAGTATAGAAGCGATGGAAGTACACAACATCACACCTGATGTCATAGCAGACAAAGGACTTTATGATGAAACCGATTTTGCTTTAAAAATACTGCAATTAAACCATAAAGAGAATTATCTCATAGCCCATAACATCTCTTTTGACCTGGCTATGTTGGAAAAAGAAGGTTTTCAAAACAACTATACCCTTATAGACACGCTACGCTGTGCCAAACACTTACTCCCTGACAGCCCTAATCATAGACTTCAGTACCTACGCTATGCCCTTGAACTCTACCAAATAGAACAGGCAGAAGCAGATAATATCGGTATCACCATCAAAGCACATGATGCCATAGGTGATGTACTTGTGATGAAATTACTTCTTTCAAAGCTGGTACGTCTTACACAAGAGAGATACGCAGGGGTAAATCCTATGCAAAAACTAGCCGAACTCACTCAAACCCCCGTAATGATGAAAACCTTTAAATTTGGAAAATACAAAGACAGAGAGATCGCTGAAGTTGTGAATGAAGACAGAGGCTATATCACATGGATGAGAGCTAATCTGGATCTAGATGAAGATATGGAATTTACCTTGGATCATTATTTGACTCAAGGGTAAAAGAGTGTAGAACTTTCATTCTTTCTACACTCACATACTAGCAGATATCTCAACTCTATTTCTACCGGCTTTTTTAGCTTGATAAAGTGCCATATCTGCCCGTCTTGCAATACTTTCTATACTTCTGTCCTCTCGTATATATTGTGCAATACCAAAACTGGCGGTAAAAAAGAGTTTATTATCCTCTTCTAACTTTTGATGTTCTATGTTTCTTCTAATGCGTTCAGCTAAATGCAAGGCTTTTTTTTCATTTGTCTCAGGTAATAAAAGTAAAAACTCATCACCTCCCATTCTAAAAGCATAATCATAGTCTCTAATAATTCCTTTTGTAATAGCTGCTATACTTTTCAATACAATGTCTCCTACGTCATGTCCATAGGTATCATTGACTTGTTTAAAGTGATCAACATCAAACATAATGACAGATAATGTCCTATGATGACGTAAAATTCTCTTGTATTCCATTTTAGAGATCTTATCATAAGCCCTACGGTTAAATAAACCTGTCAAGATATCTGTTTTTGCTTCTTTTTCTGCTATGATCTTTTTTTCTTGTGTGATCTTCATACGATCAGCCAGTGACATAGATAACAGAATAACATCTATGTACATGCCAAAATCACTTGCCTTGTATGTCATATAAGTATACGGGATAAAAGACATCACCGTCAAAGCAGTGATACAAGCACCTACCAAACCACTGACAGCGCCAAGAAGAAAGAACCTGGCAGAGCGGTTACCTCCAAGTAAGCTATATAGGGCCATGACAAATAAATATATACTAATCAACATGATAAATACAATAGCAAGTATAACATGATAACGATAGCCACCGAACATAGCTGAAAGTACTGCAATACCAACAATAAAATATATAAGATACGTTGTGATGATATAAAGTGTGTAATGGTATTTTTCAAGGTTTAAAAATGACCTTGCAAAAAGCAGTGCAGTAAAACTAAAAAAGTAGATCGATATTGACTGTGCCCAGTTCTGTACTGTAGGTGTATTAGAAAACAGATACATAAAAGTATAGCCGTTGTAAGATGCATTCATCACAAAAAAAGCAAATAAAAATAAAACATAATAAGCATAGTATCGGGCTTTCATGCCAAAAAATAGAAAAAGATTATAGAGCAGCATAGCAGCGATACCGCCATAGATCAAACCGATATACAGTGATGTATGAACCTGTTCTGCTAAAAATGATGTCTCTTTCATAATTGATATGGACACAATAAAAGGATCTCGTGTTTTCACCTGTACAAATACAGTAGAAATACCTGGTTCAAAGAGATGTCTAAAATTAATGAGATAATGATCTATTGATCTTTTTGAATAAGGATAGGTATTACCACCCTGTTCACTTTGTAATTGTCCATCTTTTGAAACAACAGTAATGTTAACTGAATCAAGCCAAGCCGGTTCAAAAACAATGAGTCTGGATAAAGGTCTATTTTCCTTATTTTCTACTTTAAAGCGATACCAAAATGCTGAACCTGTAAAGGGATGGCTTGCAACTGCTTTATTTAGAGGAATAAAGGCATTAGAAGGGAGATGACGTATCTCTGATATTGTCATATTGGCCGTTGGGTCTTCATATTCAAGTAAGCATTGACCAATCGCATGGTTACTAACAGACAGGTCAACAGCTTTTAAAGGTACATCTGCATAGATAATTGACATAAAAGAAAAAAATAAGAAAAATAAAAATTTTTGCATCTTTATCCCCCAATCAAATATAATACAAAACTATATTAATAATAATTATTAATATTCTTATTATATATAATAGCATTAAGATAAAGTCAAAAAGCTAAATTCTTCATACTCTTTACTTAAATATCGAATAGGCTACTATGATGTTATAAACCTATGATACTTTTCTAATAAACACTACCTTGAGATAATTACCCTCTATAAATTTTTCCATCACTTTAAAATCTTTAGGTAACGAGAAAGTATGTTCGATCTTATACTTTCGACCCAGCTCTTTAAATGCTTTGTCTATAAACTCTTTAAATTTTTCCATGTTAAAATTGGCATAATTCGTCGATGCGACTATGACACCACCTTTGTTTGTTATCTGTATAGCCTCTTTAAGCAGTTTTACATAGTCTTTTGCCACAGAAAAGGTGTGTTTTTTCGACCTTGCAAAACTGGGTGGATCCAGTACCACTACATCAAACAG
>JAPHUJ010000289.1 GCA_026193735.1 Sulfurovum sp. | reverse complement strand
GGTACATTGATAAGTGAATCAACTGATTCAACACTTGGCAATTTTTCTAGATCGTTACTAATGCGGGTTAAGGTTTCAATACTCTTTTTTGAAAGCAAATCATATTTTGGTTTGTAGGCAAGTACAAGAATATCGTTGATATGAAATCGTTTTGCCACAGTTCTGGTAAATGCGAGATCTTTATCATCCTTCAGCAGAAGTGTTTCTGCTGAAGCATCTATCTCCAGTTTAACGACATTCATACCGAAAATAAGTATGCTACTGATGAGTATGATCAAAACTGATAAAGGATATTTCAGTATCAGGTTTTGATAAATTTTATGTAACATAGGTCAGCTTCTTATTAATCGTAATTAGGAGGTCTTTGTCTTTAGAATCACCTAAAGTGATTCTATAAGCTGTTTGACCGACTTTGTGTTTAAAAACTCTGAAAATTGTTTTCTATAGGTTTGAATAATGCTTACACCTACTAATTCCACATCATAAATATACCATTGATTATTTTGTTTGTTCTTGTAAAATAGATAAATGACTTTATACGTATCATCAACACCTATAATCTGTGTTTCTAAAGTAATTCTGTTAGATTTGACTTTTTTTAACTCTTTAATGATTACTTGTTGATTATTGTAAAGCCTTAGCTTATCCAGATAAGAATGTTTTATTTTTTTCTCAAAAGCTTTAGTAAATTGTGTTTTTTCATTTTTTGAAAGAGATTTCCATCTCTTACCCAAACTGATTTGTGACATAATATCGTAGTCAAAGATATCGTCTATAATACGAATATTCTTTGTATCTTTTTGTGTGTGAGACAATGTTTTATCTTTTAATATATCTAGGACTTGTCTTACTTTGGTGTCCACCACTTTTTGGATACTTTGCTCTTCTATTGCATAGAGAGATACGATAGATAGAAGTAATAGAATAATGATCTTTTTAAACATGTTTTCCTCCTTTATGGACTTATTCTTCTATGTCAGAAGCTCTTTTTTGTTCATAGGTGTCTCTGAAAAATGAATATAGATCTATAGCATCTTCTTTAAGACTTTCATATTCACCTAAGTGTAGAGAGGTTTTGTTGATAAACTGAACAGCAACAATGCCAATGGATTGATCAAAGTTATCAGGAATTTTATAGTTTTCCATACCTCTTATATTGACAAGTGGAGAGATATAGGCATCTGCAGAGAGTCCTACGATATCTCGTACGTTTGACGGTCCAAAGAATGGTAAAACAATATGGAAACCAGAACCTACACCATAATGACCCAAAGTTTGCCCAAAATCTTCATCATGGGCAGGTATCGGTGTTGTCATATGATTTGTAGCAACATCCATAAGCCCAGCTACTCCAACAGTAGAGTTAATAATAAACCTTTCTAATTCATCTGAAGAGTTTTGGAATTTACCTTGCAAGAGGTTATTGACAAAACGTATAGGGAATTGTATGTTCTGGAAGGCATTGGATATACCTATACGTAAAGGTTCAGGTATGATATACGCGTAACCCTTTGCTATAGGATTTAACAGATATACGAAGAAAGTATCATTAAAAGATGTCATTACTTTATTGTATCCGCTCAATGGATCACTGGCAATGTCTGTTTCCTGTGCTGAAAATTCATCTTCAAACCCATCTGTTTGGTCTTCTGCTTCTTGATTATCAGGAATACTGTGTTGGAGCATATCTGAAGTAGTTATTTCCGTTTTGACTTGCTGATGATTTAAGTCAGGAGTAGCTTCTTTTGTGGTACATCCTTGAAATGTTACAAGTGCAACTGTAGTGAAAATGAAGAAATATAACAGTTTCATTTTAAATCTCCTTAACAATATTTAGTAACCATATTACGATATCGTGTACTTTACGTGAAACATGTGTATATATTTAACCGATGTCTAGTAAAAGTTTGTTAAAATTATAACAATATATAGCACAATAAGGAATAAATGAATGAAAGTATTACTCATAAAAGATGTTAAAGCACTTGGAAAAGCAGGTGAAATCAAAGAAGTGAAAGATGGCTATGGACAAAATTTTCTTATAGGAAAAGGTTTGGCAAAATTGGCAACACCTGATGTTGTTGAAAACTGGAAAGCTGAACAAGTAGAGATGGCCCGTAACCTTAAAGATGAACTCGCCAGACTTGAAGCAGAGAAGATCACACTCGAAGCGACTATCGTGAAAATAGAAAAGCCTCTAGCACCTGTTGGTATAAAAGGTTCAGTAGGAAATGCAGATATATCTGCTGCGATTCAGGAACAACTGAATATAGAACTTGACAAAAAGCATATCAACCTCAAGAAAGCATTAAAATCGACAGGCATACATGAAGTGGATGCTAAACTAGGACATGGCATACATGCGATGCTTAAAGTAGAAGTTGTAGGTGTATAGTCATGTTTGACGCTACTACGATACTAGGCTACAAAAGTGATGGAAAAGCCGTTATCGGTGGTGATGGTCAGGTCACTTTTGGTGATACTATACTAAAAGGTAACGCTACGAAGATACGCACACTTCATGAAGGTAAAATTTTAGCAGGTTTTGCAGGAAGTACAGCAGATGCATTTAATCTTTTTGATATGTTCGAAGGAATACTTGCGGAAAAAAGAGGTGATCTTTTTAAGTCTGTTATTGGTTTTTCTAAAATGTGGAGAAGAGACAAACATTTGCGCCAACTTGAAGCGATGATGATCGTACTTAACCCAGAACATATTTTCATACTGTCTGGTACAGGTGATGTCGTAGAACCAGAAGATGGAAAGATCGCAGCTATTGGATCGGGTGGAAACTATGCTATATCTGCAGCGCGTGCTTTGGATAAACATACAGATCTTGACCCAAGAACATTGGTACAAGAGTCACTTGAAGTTGCTGGTGACCTTTGTATATATACGAATAAAAATATTAAAATATTAGAACTGTAAGGAAGTGTATTGGATAATTTAACACCTAAAGAAATAGTCACTTACCTTGATAAATATGTCATAGGACAGAATGAAGCAAAAAAGACTATTGCTGTGGCACTAAGAAACCGTTATAGACGTATGCAACTTAGTCCGGAGATGCAGCAGGATGTGACACCTAAAAACATATTGATGATAGGTAGTACAGGGGTTGGTAAAACAGAGATAGC
>JAPHUJ010000334.1 GCA_026193735.1 Sulfurovum sp. | reverse complement strand
CAAGTAGCACTTATCACAGATAGAATTACTTACCTTACAGAGCACCTTAAAACAAATAAAAAAGACCACTCTTCAAGACTAGGACTACTTAAACTAGTAGGTCAAAGAAGAAGACTTATGAGATATCTTAAAAATACAGATCTTGCAAGATGGAACACTATCAAAGCAGATCTTGGTATTAGAAACTAATATTCTCGTACTCGTACTGTTTGTCAGTCAAAAGACTGACAAATGAGTACTTCCACTTTTTCACTGCTTCATATACATACATTTTTTCATTATTCATATTAACCCGGATCAAACTGACCCCTGGTCTATCATAGAATCTGCAACTTTTCTAAACCCTGCGATATTTGCTCCCTTGACTAAGTCACCTTCGCAATCAAATTCTATTGAAGTATCGTAAACTGTTTTGAAAACATTTTGCATAATAGTACGCAGCTTTATATCTACTTCTTCAAAACTCCAATTCGACATACTGGCATTTTGGCTCATCTCTAATTGTGATGTGGCTACACCACCAGAGTTTGCTGCTTTCCCCGGAGAAAAGAGTACGTTATTATTGCGTAAATAATCTAGAGCATCCGGTGTGGTTGGCATGTTGGCACCTTCATTGACCAATATACATCCATTTTCTACCAATTTTTGTGCATCAACAAGCGTAAGTTCATTCTGTGTCGCAGAAGGAAAAGCGACATCACAAGGAATGTGCCACACTGCATGGCCATTTTCAGGGTAATGACTCACTCCTGTATAGACAGCATCAGGATGCAAGCTTGCATACTCTTCTAACGATTTGTGATGTATCTCTTTTATAGCTTTCAATGAAGCCAGGTCTATCCCCTTTTCATGGTAGATAGTTCCTTTACTGTCACTACAGCTTATAGGGACAGCTCCTGCAGCATAGAGTTTCTCTATCGTATAGATCGCAACATTTCCAGAACCCGATACGGTACAGCGTCTTCCTTGTAGATCTTTTTCATATACCTTTAGAAAGTTTTCTGCAAAATAGACTGAGCCGTATCCTGTCGCCTCTTTTCTTGCTCTGGACCCACCCCAGTTTAAGCCTTTCCCGGTAAGAACCCCTTCAAATTCACCTGTTAGTTTTTTGTACTGACCAAATAAATACCCTATTTCTCTAGCTCCTACACCGATGTCTCCTGCTGGAACATCTCTTTTGTTACCTATGTGTTTGTAGAGTTCTGACATGAAGGCTTGACAAAACCGCATCACTTCATTGTCGCTTTTTCCTTTGGGATCAAAATTACTTCCTCCCTTTGCGCCACCTATTTGAAGTCCTGTTAATGCATTTTTGAATATTTGTTCAAAGCCTAGAAATTTGATGATTCCTAAATTTACGGTCGGGTGAAAACGCAAACCACCTTTATAGGGACCAATGGCTGAACTGAACTGTACCCTATATCCTACGTTTGTTCGTCGTTTGCCTGCATCATCTACCCAATTGACGCGAAAGATGATACTTCGTTCAGGTACAACAATGCTTTCTAAAATATTATGTTCTAAATACCTATTATCTTGTTCAAGTAGAGGGATCAGTGACTGAAGCACTTCCTGAGTTGCCTGATAAAATTCATCTTGTCCAGGACTACATTTTTGTATATAATCTAATATATCTTCTATTTTTTGATTGACGGGCACTTTTAGTCCTTTGATTTTCTAACAAAGTATATTTTATCTTAAATATATAAAATAATAACAAAAAATCATACTTTAGTCATATTCACTCAAGTAGTACTTGACAAACACCCACTCAATGTTGTATAATTATTTTAAGCATTAGATATTAGATGCAATATTTAAAATAAAAGGAGGTCTGTTTATGAGTCAAGAGAATGAAAACCTTGAAGAGTCTCAGACTGAAGAAGTTGTTGAAACTCAAGAAGGGGATCAAACAGAAGAGACAGTAGAAGTTGACCCTTTAGAAGCTGCACTTGCAGAAGCTGCAGAATATAAAGATAAATACCTTAGAGCTCACGCTGACTTTGAAAATTCTAAAAGACGTTTAGAAAAAGATAAAATGAATGCCGTATCGTATGCAAACGAAAGTTTTGCCAAAGACATTTTATCAGTCATGGATTCTTTTGAGAATGCACTTGCATCTATTGAAAGTACAGACGAAGAAAATACTTCAGAAGTACTTGAAAAGATGAAAGAGGGTGTAAACCTAACCTATGGGCAACTTAAAAAGATATTGGAAAAAAACCATATTAAAGAAGTTGAATGTGAAGGTGAATTTGATCCAGAAGTACATCAAGCTATTATGCAAGTCGAAAGTGATGCGCATAAAGCGGGTGAGATAGTACAAGTGATGCAAAAAGGGTATACGATAAAAGATCGTATTTTGAGACCAGCAATGGTTTCTACCTGTAAATAAAAATAAATTAAACAAATATAAGGAAAATAATATGGCAAAAGTATTAGGAATAGATTTAGGAACAACAAACTCTGCGATGGCAGTATATGAAAATGGTGAAGCAAAGATCATCGCTAACAAAGAGGGTAAAAATACAACCCCTTCAATAGTAGCGTTTACAGAGAAGGGTGAAGTACTTGTAGGTGAGTCTGCAAAAAGACAGGCAATTACAAACCCTGAGAAGACGATTTACTCTATTAAGAGAATTATGGGTCTTATGATGAGTGAAGAAAAAGCGAAAGAAGCACAAAGCAAACTTCCATACCACATCATAGATAGAAGTGGTGCATGTGCTATTGAAGTAGCAGGTAAAACATATACACCTCAAGAGATCTCTGCAAAAGTACTCATGAAAATGAAAGAAGATGCAGAATCATACCTTGGTGAGAAAGTAACGGATGCGGTAATTACTGTACCGGCATATTTCAATGATGCACAGAGAAAGGCGACAAAAGAAGCGGGAACTATCGCAGGACTTAACGTACTGAGAATCATCAACGAGCCAACATCAGCTGCACTTGCTTATGGTCTTGACAAAAAGAATGCAGAGCAGATCGTAGTTTACGATTTAGGTGGTGGTACGTTTGACGTTACTGCACTTGAGACAGGTGACGGTGTCGTTGAAGTTATGGCTACAGGTGGGGATGCTTTCCTTGGTGGTGATGACTTTGATAATAAGATCATTGACTTTGTTGCTGATGCATTTAAATCAGATACTGGCATAGATATCAAAAAAGATGTTATGGCACTTCAAAGAGT
>JAPHUJ010000330.1 GCA_026193735.1 Sulfurovum sp. | reverse complement strand
TGGACAGACTCATCGGTGGGGACGAGGCTGCGAGTAAACTCACTTATGTCTATGATACGATCAAACTCTTGAGAGAGCAACTGGATGAAAGAGGTGACGACAAAGCGCTTATAGGCTTTACAGGGGCACCTTGGACACTTGCTACGTATATGATAGAAGGTCAAGGTACCAAGACGTATAACATTTGTAAAAAAATGATGTACTCAAACCCGGAACTTTTACATAACATACTTGCTAAAGTAACAGAAGTGGTCAAACTCTATATGGAAAAACAGATCGAAGCGGGCATCGATGTAGTGCAGATATTTGATTCATGGGCAGCAGCCATAGAACCGGGTAAATATGATGAATTCTCATGGAAATATATGGTTGAGATAGCAGACTATCTCAAATCAAAATATCCAAATGTGCCTATTATTATGTTCCCTAAGGGTATCCCGGCATTTTTAGATAAAGTGTATGGAAACTTCGATGTATTTGGTGTAGACTGGTCAACGCCTATGGCACTTGCCAAAGAGAAACTGGGTGACAAATATGTACTTCAGGGAAATATGGAGCCATGTAGACTCTACTCTAAAGAAGCAACTACAGAATGTGTAGAAGCTATTCAAGAGATCATGGGAAGCAAAAGACACATCTTCAACCTTGGACACGGTATCCTTCCTGATGTACCGGTCGAAAATGCCAAACATTTTGTGAGTGAATGTCAGAGAGTGAGTAAGCGTTAAGTTTAAAGGACTTTCTTGAAAAGAGAAACCCATCATATAGCAGTTGAAGAGTGCGAGATGGATATCGTCGGACACAAGGTTTTTGTGCGTCTTAAAGATATCCCGATGTATCTCTCTAAAAGTACCAAAGACAGTATACGAAACCGTTATAGCCATTCTATTGAGGTGGGGTTGAGTACAGAGTATATGCTTAACCATCTCAGTACACAACTGGGAGATGATGTCGATCTGAATTTTTTCAAAATAGGAAAAATAGTAGGTTTCCTCCATGACATCGGACATACTGCATTTAGCCATGATGGAGAGATCATCTTGGACAAGATGCTTCAAACGGCTTCTGAATCATTTACAACTCCCCTTAGATTTAATGCAAACCTCAATAACTTTAGACGGATCCTCAAGTATGAATTTTATGATAACCTGCCAGAAGATGTACGACAGTATGCTTTTGCTTCTTTAGTGAAACGTGTAGGTGAACTCGAAGAGTATCCTGAGTATCTGTATCTAAAGTCGTATCTTAAAGATGCCATTGCACTCGAAGAGAAGTATCTTGGTTCTAAAGGTATCTCTATACAAAACACTACAGGTAAAACCATACTTTGCCAAGCGATGGATATGGCTGATGAAAACAGATACCGGGTCACCGATATCATTGATGCACTCAATATCTACTCCAAAGAAAAGCTTCAGGAAATATTGCTGCGTTCCATCAAAAGTGAAGTACGCGTAAAAGATGTACGTAAACTGGTTCACTTGAAAACACTCTCTGTGCCTGGTTATGAAGCACTACACTATGACAAGATGAAGATCAAAGATCTGCTTATCGCACTGCTTAAACGGTCAAGTAATGCCAAAACAGAGTTTCAAAATACGATGAACAGTATTTCCATGGCTTTCAATAGAAACTTTAGA
Organism: Sulfurovum sp.; assembly: GCA_026193735.1. Taxonomy (GTDB): domain Bacteria; phylum Campylobacterota; class Campylobacteria; order Campylobacterales; family Sulfurovaceae; genus Sulfurovum. The sequence continues at coordinate 509 of JAPHUJ010000330.1, read as the reverse complement.
CTTGGAGAAGACGGAAAACTTGTTCCTGTTGATGCAGAGATAGAAGGATTAAGAAGAGATTTCCAGAGAGTAGCTGCAAAATACATATGGGGTTCAAAAAAAGTCCAAAAGATCAAGAAGCCTTTCAGTCATTATTTTATGACGGTGTCAGATTACTTTATCAATAAAGAATTTGACATTGAACTTATCGACAGCAATACGTACAAAGAGGCACTGACAAACTTGAATAACAGTGCTTTAAGTAAAGAGGCATATCAACGAGAGAAGCTTAGTTTATTACGGAATTTTCTGGGCGGATTAACTAATCATAAGATCATCGAGCTCTATAAAAAGATAGCACTTGTGAAATTTGAAGTAAAATTGGGATATAAACTGGACAAGCGTGATAAACTTGTTGATAAAAATTCAGTAGAATCCTTTGAAAAAAAGTTAGAAAAATACAGTCAGAGATTACTGGGAAAGAGGTAGTTGTGAACATCATTTTTGGGCCCATACATTCACGTCGTTTT
>JAPHUJ010000035.1 GCA_026193735.1 Sulfurovum sp. | reverse complement strand
TGCTTTTATGGCTTCATCATATTTTTGATCTTTATAGAGTGCATTCCCTATGTCATACTGCTTTTGGGGACTTTTATCATCTAAACTGTTTAACAAGGCTGCACTTTTCGCATACTCTTTGGCTTCATAGGCCTGATTTGCTTCTTTTATGGTTTTGAAGTCGGTGAGTCCGGCATGGAGTAAGACACCCATTCCCGCCATAGATAAAATTAACTTTCTCATACTTCTCTCCTTGGACGTGGTGCAGAACTAAATGCTATCAGCAAGAAAAATAACCCTAAACCTAATGGATAGTAAAAAAACTCAACACGTTCTTTGACCGTCACTTCGCCTTGTTGCTGATTTTTATATTTGCTTCGTATCACGGAAACCAGTTGTTTTATGTCTTCTTTCCCCGTACTTGCTATCATATACGCACCATCATTTTCTTTGGCCAGTTCTCCTAATGCATCATTTCTTTGTGTAATGGCGATTGTGCCGTCTTCAAGTGTAAAAGGTTTACCATTTTCATCGATGACAGGAGCCCCTTTTTGGGTTCCTACAAGTACCACATAAAGGTCAATTTTATTCTCTTTAAGGATTTCGGCAAAGCCTGCTATGGCTTCTTCATCTCCACCATCGGAAAAAAGTACCAGAATCTTAGGTTTTTTCTTTTCTAGTAAAGAACTTGCCAACTCACCCAATGCCGAAAAGTCTGTAGAACCCATGTTGATGTAAGAGTCATCTACACCTTCCACCATCATTTTAAGAGTCTCCTTGTCACTTGAAAAAGGTGCCAAAACAAAAGGACTGTAAGCAAATGCCACCACACCTATCTCGTCGCTTGGCATTGCATCAAAAAATGTATTCATCTTCTTTTTCGCAAAGGTCAAACGGTTAGGATAGACATCTGTACTTCTCATCGAACCAGAGATATCCAATGCAGTTAAGAGTGTCAACCCTTGCACTTCTACCGTTTTATCACCTTTTTCCATCACTGGCCTAGCCATAGCAACTATCATCAAAAATAGTGCTAAAAGCATAAGAAGGTTACGTACTGCCAAAGGCATACTCTCATCTGTAGCACTCAAACGTTTCAGTACTTTCTCATCAAAGATACGGGAAAGTCTCTCTTTGTTTGTGGAGATAAGGAAGGTAAAGATGACAAAAGGAACGATAAGAGCCCAAAAGAACTGTGGATTTACAAAACTCATATCTACAACCCCCTACTGTTTCTAAAATACACAAACAACAACAGGCTCAGTATGGCTAAAAAGAGTGGATAGATGTACAGATAGGTATGCTGCACTATTTTTTTATCATCTATTTTAGTCGCTTCGAGCTTGTCTATCTCTTCATATATTTGAGAAAGTGTTGTTGCATCTTTTGCACCGAATGCCAATCCTTTACCTGCATCGGCAAGTGCTTGTAGATACTGCCCATTATAGTCACGTGCATCACCTACACCAATGGCATAAAGTTTGATGTCACGCTTTTCTATGAGACTTTTCACATCTCCAAACGGCACTTTACTCATGTTGTCTACACCGTCTGTAAGCAAGATGGCTATCTTTGATTTGGCTTTACTTTTACTCAACAGGTTGTAACTCTGAACGATAGCATCATTAATTGCGGTTCGTTTTCCTGCCATGCCCATCTCTTGCATTTTTGTAATATCCGTTAGAAACTTTTTTTCAAAAGTAAGTGGTGATGCTATAAATGCAATGTCCGCAAAAGTTACCATACCTATGCGGTCATTTTCTCTTTTTTCTATAAAGTCACCCACAACTTCTTTAACCACATCAAACTTATTTCTCCATGGATCAGCAGGATCAAAACCACGCTGACGCATAGAATCACTAGAGTCAATGATAAGTACGATGTCCCGTCCCTCTTTTTTAGAGTTAGAGTAACTTTTTGTGATGACGGGAGAAGCCAAAGCAATCACCGCTGCTATGATACTCACCCACTTTAGCCAGGAGAGAAATGAACTCTTCCCTGCACTTTTAACCATGAGTGTTTGGACATGAGGGAAAAAAATAGCACGGCTTCTCTCTTTGCACCAGAAGCTGCAAATAATAAAAAGGAGAAGAACACCTAAAAAGTATGGATACTCAAAATTAAATTGACTCATCGGCCACCTGCACATAGAGATTAAATTTATTTTGCGTATCCTGATCTATATTGTCCACTTCTTTTTTGTATTTATACTGTTCCAGCATTGGTTCCAGTTGAGAAAAGAGTTCTTTTCTTCTCTCATCGGTTGCTAGAAGACGGGCATAGTGTGTTGCCTTATATGCTGAGCTTTTCGTTTGGATCCAGTCTATCTCTTTCAGTGCTTTAAGATAGCCTTTGGCAAGATTTACTTTTCTATTGTCCCATAGTTTTTTAAGTACAAAAAATACAATACCCAATATCAATAAACCAGTAAAAATGATCAAACCCCAATAAATATAATAAGAACTATCCGGTATCTCAAGTAAAGGTTTGATGTCTCTGAGTTGGTCATTAATTTTTGCTGTTTGATTCATATCCATCACTCTCACCTCATTCTTTTCATTAATTTAAGTGCCGGTTCTTCATGTGTATAGATCTTTGTAAAACGTATACCCTGTTTTTTAAACTGTTTGTAGAGTTTCTCATCATTATCATGTAAAGCTTTTTTATAGTTCTTTAGCGTTCCGCTATCCACATCGCCTTCAAAACTCTGTTTTGTCTCCATGTCTATGAGTCTAAGATAACCCAGTTCAGAAGGGTTTTCTTCAAATCTGTCACGTACCATCACTGCAAATACATCATGTTTCTTACTCAATATCTTCAAGTCTATGTCACCCACAAAATCAGATACAATGAAAAGCAGCGACTTCTTTTTCAAACGGTTGGACAAAGTTTCTATTAAGGCCTTAAAATCACCCTCTTTTCCCAGAGGATCAAATCCGACTATATCTTCCACTGCCTTATGTACAGAAAAGAGTTTCTTGCTTGCCTTACTTATCTCATACAGTCTATCCGAAAAAATCATATGAGAGAAGAGATCTGAGTTTTTTACCGCTGAAAAACCAAGCGTTGCCACTACTTCAGCGATGACATCTGACTTTTGTTTTACCGTCCCGAAGTACACAGATCCGCCAAGCATGGAGACCACTACTACATTAAGCTCTCGCTCCTCTTTGTAGATCTTTACAAAAGGTTTACCTAGCTTAGCTGTTGTCTTCCAGTCTATTTTACGAACATCATCACCATAGACATACTCACGCAGTTCTGCAAACTCAAAGCCTTCACCCTGGAAAATGGATGCATTATTGCCAAGCATATCTCCATAGACTTGCTTTTTAGTTTTAAGAATGATTTTCTTTACAGCTTTGTTCAAACTTAACCTTTCTTTTCTCTGTGCATTTAATATATCTTTTCATCTAAAGTTTTCTCGCTACTTTTTTATAAAAGTAGGCAAAAATCGTCACTGCTCTCGAAACGCTTTGCTTTCAAGGTCGTTCACAGTGACATTATTTTATGGAATTGGAACTGCTGCTAAAATCTTCTCTATGATCTCATCTTGTGTCACTTCTTCCGCCTGTGCTTCATAAGAAAGTATGATCCTGTGACGAAGGATCTCTTTAGCAATGTACGCTATCTCTATAGGTGAGACATAATCCTGCCCTTTCAGATAAGCGATCGCACGTGCAGCTTTATACATATCTATACTCGCACGAGGACTCGCTCCAAACTCTATATAGGCTTCAAGCTCTTCAAGACCATACGCTTTAGGGTCGCGTGTTGCAGCAACAAGTTCAATGATGTAGACTTCTATCTCTTCATCCATATGCACCTGAAGCGCTTCTTCTCTAATTTTATTGAGATCATCAATGGTTGCTACTTGTTGAATGTCTCCAAAACTATCATTTGCAGCACGTCTTGCTATCTCCAGCTCTTCTTCTTTCGTGTTGTAACCAACAACTACTTTCATCATAAACCTGTCAAGCTGTGCTTCGGGAAGTTCGTATGCACCTTCTTGTTCAACAGGGTTTTGTGTAGCCATGACCAGGAAAGGAAGGTCTATTTTGAATGTCTCATCCCCGATAGTCACCTGTCTCTCCTGCATCACTTCAAGCAGGGCAGACTGTACCTTTGCTGGAGCACGGTTGATCTCATCTGCAAGTAGAAGATTAGTAAATACCGGTCCTTTTTTGATTTTAAATGTATTGTTCGAAGGATCATAGATCTCAGTACCTATGATGTCAGAAGGAAGCAGATCAGGGGTAAATTGCACCCTTTTAAAGTTTAATCCCAGTGTCTTTGCCAAAGCATTCACAGCAGTCGTTTTTGCAAGCCCAGGAACACCCTCCAGCAAGATATGTCCTCGACAAAGTAAACCTGCCAAAAGTCCTTCGACCATCTTATCTTGTCCTACAAGCACTTTAGAAATTTCTGTTTTAATATTTTGTATGATTTGACTCAAGTTTTGCTCCTGAATTTTAATAAAAGAAGTATACTTGAGGGGGGTTAATTGAAGGTTAATACGGAACTATGAGACAAGGTATTAACCTGCCTCAATTTTTAGAAGTCATACCTCAAACCAAGAGAAATAGCATTCAGATCAGGTACATCAGATTTGATAAGCAGACGTTGATAGTCCAAGAAAAGACTCCAGCCTCTACCTTGATCAGCATAACCATCAAACTCTCTATCATATAAGGCATTCTCTTCTTTGTCCCCTTTACGATCAGAAAGGTCATACTCTATCCCTAATCCTGCAGCAAAACCACTATCGCTGTCAAAATAGTCTAATCTAGCACCATTTCCCAAGTTTTTAGTATATCCATAACCTAGAAGGGCATAGGCATTCACATGTTCACTCATCGGATATTGTGGTTTTAGATAGATTCCCATATGTTCAAGTGGAGTTCCACCAAACGGTCCTTCATCCAAAAAAGTCCGAATATATCTTGCTTCAAGACCTACATATTGATTATAATCATATCCACCCCTAAGCATTGCTCCATATGTCACATCTTCATATTCACAATTTACAAGATCACAACCACCAAGTTTTGCCCATACCAAGCCTGCACCTAGATACCAAGCTGAGGGATCAACAGTTTCTATCGGAGCAACAGGTGATTCTGCATAAATCACTCTTTTCCCTCCTGCGTAAATCGTGTTGCTTAAGGTAACTATCATGATCGATAAAATTAAAATACTGTTTTTCATTATGCTTCTCCTCTTTCTTCTCTTCTTATAAAGTAAAGTCCTACTGTACCTGTAAGGAACATCATTATAAGCATACCAACTACACCTAGTGCATCTCCTCCATCTGAAGTTTGTGAACTTCCACATTCTATATAGAGTGTTACATTTGCAGTAGAAGTAAATCCGAGTGCATCTGTTATCGTATACGTAAAGCTATCATTAATATCATTATAGTCCGGATATGGTGTATAAATAAGTACATCATCTGTCGGATCATCCGGTGTACCTCCATCATCTAAAGCAACTGTGCCGTATGTTGGCTGAGTAAAAGTAATTTCTGTTGTTCCAGGACCATTACTTCCCCAATTATCTCCATTAGCCAGGACATCTATCACTGTTGGAGCATACTCTGTGATAAGTATAATTCCATTATCTGTTGCTAAGGGAACCCCTGGATACTGTATAGTAATGGTTGCTTCATTGCTGATATCACCATTTGTCTCTCTTACTATATACGTTATACTGGCATTATCAGCAAAATCTATATCTGGCTCAAATGTCACTGATCCATTCGATTCTACTGTCCATGTTCCTTCATTAAGTACATATAGTATCCCTGTTTCATTTCCATCAGGACCGATCAATCGTACAGTTGTCGGGTCAAGTGGATCTGATGTATTTTGATCATTTGCAAGAACATCCAAAGTAACTACTTCATCCCGATCTGCCGTTGCATTATCATCATTGGCTACCGGAGGATAGTTAATAGTAATTTCTGAGATAGTTTCGTTACCTTGCGTATCTTCTATCGTGTATTCAATTGGTGTTGGATCACCTATATATCCATCCTCAGGGCTGAAAGTTACTTCACCTGTAGTCTCATCTACACTCCATGTTCCTTCACCAGGGACTACAAATCCTATAACATCACCATCTACTGTTATAACATCCATTACACCTACTGGAGGAGTTAGTGTGACCGTGGTTGCATCCAAAGTAAAAGTCCCACCTGTATCATTATTCACAATATCGATGGTAACGTCTTCACCTGTTGTACCAGCACTAGTATCATCTGTTGATGTAGGTGGTTTGATTGGTAACCCTGTTGATGTCTCATCATCAGGTTCACTATCATTGTTTTCATCATAATCAACAGGATTTTGCGGATCATCCGATGTATCATTCACATCATTACCTTGTGGATCCTTCCCTGTTACTATTGCTTGATTTATTACTTTGCCATCAATTATATCTTGCCATGTAAGCGTATGCATAGCTGTAAAAGTTATAGTGTCACTCTCTCCAGGTATGATACTGACGATCGGTCCACCTGTAATTACCGCATTGTCATCAATAAGACTTACATTGGTCAAAATTACATTACCCGTATTAGTTACATTAAACTCATAACTTACAGTTTCTCCAACATTAGCATATCCATCATGGTCTACATCCATAAATGTTCCAGTTTTTTCTACGCTTATACTTGGGTTCTGTGCTGCAACAGGCGTTACCGTTGGATCATCTTCTACTGGTGAATTATCATCTGATGTGTCATTGACATCCGGTCCACTTGGCGGT
>JAPHUJ010000301.1 GCA_026193735.1 Sulfurovum sp. | reverse complement strand
TTGGATTAGGACTTATGGGAGGGTCTTTAAGTCTTGCACTTAAAAAGCTTTCTAAAGACTATTACTTCATTGGTTTGGATCATAATGAACTTCATTGTTCACAGGCACTGGAATTGGGTCTCGTAGATGAGATCTGCAACTCTACCCAAGCACTGAAAAGCTGTGAGATCATCTTTCTAAGTATCCCGGTCGATGGCATTATTTCTATTGCCAAACAGTTAGGTTCTCTAAATGACAAATGTACCGTCATTGACTTAGGAAGTACAAAAGAAAAGATCTCTCTTTCTATCCCTTCTAATATAAGACATCATTTTGTGGCTGCCCACCCTATGACGGGTACAGAAAAGTTTGGTCCTTCCGCTGCACTCGATGGTCTCTATACTGGCAAGGTTGTTGTACTCTGTGACCTTGAAAAAAGTGGGGATCATCAACAAAAGGTCGCTAAGGCACTTTTTAGTGACATAGGCATGAATATCGTTTGTATGGGAGCTAAAGAGCATGATAGACATGCTGCTTTTATTTCTCATATGCCACATGCACTTTCTTTTTCACTTGCAAATTCTGTCATGGCACAAGAAGCTTCAAAAAGTATTATTGCTCTTGCTGCCGGCGGGTTTAAAGACATGAGTCGCATCGCAAAATCTTCACCTAATATGTGGGAAGATATCTTCAGACAGAATAAAACCAATCTATTGGAAGCCATCAACTCATTTCAATCAGAACTTAAAAAATGTCAAAAGATGGTAGAGAATGAAGAATGGGATACACTCAATAAGTGGATGCAAGATGCTAACAAACTTCATGATATTTTAGACTAGCATACAGCCTAGACCTAAACTTCATTATCATCTCAGCTTCTTTGTCCATACTTTTAAGTATGTCTTCTTTGAGATAGATCTTACCTAAAACGCTCTACCATCTCTTTAAGTATTTTTTTATCTATCTCCACTGTTTTATCACCATTTTTACGGGCATAAAGTCTACGTACCATCTCTTCCACCTCCGTATCTTCACTCATATGTGCATAGAGTAGCTTCAGAGCTTCAGACTCTTTATATGGGCTTGTTTTTCTGATCTTAAAGCTTGACGCCCATTTCAACACAAGTGTAAACAATACACCTAAAACAAAGGCTGCCGCAAGCATCCACCACGCTATACTTTTTACCTCTACCTGTTTTTCTACTATCATTTCTTTTGTTTTTGGTAGTTCTTCCATCTTTGTTTGGACCACACCATGTGTCTGCTCACTATTGGTGTTGGAAGATGCAGTATTTGCATTCTTTATGATGACATCATAAGACTTTACATTTAAGTCTTTTATCTCGTGTTCTTTCGGCGTCAACATGGAAAAACTTCGTACGGGTATCGTAAAATCTTCTTCTGAAATAAATGCAAAACTTTTACTGTAAGTACTGTACAACTCGCCATCTACCACTGAATTTTCTACTTTAGCTTCATCACTGTAAACCGTTACTCCAGCTATCTCATATTTTGGAAATTCAAAATTTTCAAGGTTACCTTTTCCTTCTATCTTCACTGTGAGATTTACTGGTTTATTGGCTTTGACTTCTTGTGAATCTATCGTTGTATCCACTGTAAAATCACCCACTAGATCACTCTCTTTTACTTTCGGTAAAACTTCTATCTCCAGACTGTTAGACGCCGTTTGCTTCCATTTTGTTCCAAAGGTCATCCCAAATATATCTCGTCTGCTTCTATCTGCCAATCCAATTTTAGCAGATGCCGGACCTACCGTAAAATTTCCTTCTTCCTGTGCTGTGAGGATATACCTTACTTCCTGGACTTGATAGTTGCCTTTTATATAGGCATTCTGTTCGCCGCCATCTGTTACGATAAAACCTGGAAAAGTAGGCTGTGCATACTGTACTTCCTGCGATAATCTCACACCATTTTTCAAAGAGAAATACACTGTCACCATGAATGACTCTCCCACCATTACCTTGTTTTTATTGGCTTGCATCTGTAAAGAAAACATACCATTGTTTTGTCCGGTAAGTGCATTGGATCTAACCATTTTTATCTCGATGGGCTGCGTTTTATAGTTTTTGCCGTCTATCTGTATTTCATAAGAAGGAATAATCATATTTTTAGTAGGCGTAAAAGTCAAAGTTTTTGTCGTAGCATGCTCACTTTTCATTTTTCCATTGATATACGAATAAGAACTGCTACTTCCAGAATGCATACCCTCGACATTATGCCCATCAATCATCTGAATATCCGGAAATTTGGCATCATCACCCACTGCCTTAATACGCAATTGGACGGCATTACCACTGACTACTTCTGTACTGGAGACTGTAGCCTCTACACTGGCACTCCAGACCCATTGTAAACTCAATGTTATAACTAATAAGACTTTACCAAGGTTTTGCATCTTCATTCCTTTGACCTTTTTTACCTTCACCCATCTGATACATCATAGTAGGTGTTTTTTTCTGTCCCATCTTTTTCATGAGACGTTTTAACTCTTGTTCTTTGAGTTTATCTTCTTTACTCATTTGCTTTTGCTCTTGGGGCTGATCTGAATCTTTATCGCCTTTTTCATCTTTAGGCTTCTTCTCTTTCTCTTTTTCAGAGTCGGACTTGTCTTTGTCACCCTTTTTTTTCTTCTCTTCTTCTTTCTGCTTGTCTTTTTTATCTTTATTTTGCTTCTCTTTATCGTCTTGTTTTTTCTTATCCTGGTCTTGTTGATCTTTATTTTGTTTTTTATCGTCGTTCTTTTTGTCGTCTTGTTTGTTTTGATCTTTATCTTTTTTCTCTTCGTCGTTCTTCTTGTCGTCCTTTTTATCTTTCTGCTCTTGCTTTTTTTGTTCTTCTTGTTTTTTCTGTTTTTTTGCCAATTCTAGATTGAACTTTGTATCTTCATCTTCTTTTAAATTTAACGCTTTTTCATAAGACTCTATGGCTTTATCCAACTCTTTTTTCTTAAAGTGACTGTTTCCTATGTTATGCAGTCTTTGGCTCTCATCTACACCTTCTGCTTTTTCATATGCTTTTATGGCTTCATCATATTTTTGATCTTTATAGAG
>JAPHUJ010000009.1 GCA_026193735.1 Sulfurovum sp. | reverse complement strand
GCTCTAGAGCATGTAAACAGACTTGTTTTCCATATATAATCATGGAGTGATTTTACCTTTATTTTGCTTTTAATGGGTTAAGTAGATTTTATAAGTTTACTATACCATTCTTTGACACTTATATCACTAAGAAGCGCGAGAAGTTTGGCCTTAGGTTTAGGTGGTATATCCAAGGTTAGCAATTCAGTAAAAGTAAGGCTTTTTTCTATGCTTTTTTGGGCTCGTATGATGACTACCCACTCTCCGCGTATCGTCAATTCTTTGAACTGCTCGTTCAATGATCTTGCCGTACCTCTATAATAATTTTGGTACTTTTTACTAATCTCTTTTGCCAAAAAAAGCTCTCTGTTTTCATCAAGTATGAGGATTTCACTTAAAAGCTTTTCTAACCGATGAGGAGCCTCATAGAGTACGGTATTGTAGCCATTGCTCATCGCTTCGCTCAGAGCAGTACTTCTTTCTTTGCCTTTATGGGGTAAAAAAGCGTAAAAAAGAAACTTACCTTCTTCAAAACCACTCGCAGCATAAGCAGTCGTAACTGCAGATGGTCCAGGAAGAACATCGTACGGTATACCATGTTCCTGAGCGTATTTTACAAGTATCTGTCCAGGGTCAGAAATTACAGGCATTCCCGCATCACTGACATAAACAACTTCTTTTCCTTCTAAACTGCTGCCAAATTCATCCAGTCTCTCCTGCCCATTATGCTCATTAAAAGAATAAAATTCTGCCTCAGGATACGCCATATCAAACCGCTCTTCCAGTAAACGTAAAAGCCGTTTGGTCTGACGTGTATCTTCACATAAAAAGAGTTCTGCTTTTTCAAAAAGCTTCATGGCTCTAATAGTAATATCTTGTGGATTTCCAATGGGTGTAGGGATAAATGTTAACATAATTAAGTACTTTAATGTTTGAAGAGTATAAGTGATTGCTTGAAGTTAAAGCAAACTTAGCATTAGTGCAAGCATAGAGAGCTATGCTCTCTATGTTATTAAGATTAACCTAATTTATACTTGTTTTTAAACTTCTCAACTCTACCAGCAGCATCAAGAATTTTTTCAGAACCTGTAAAGAATGGGTGACATTCGTTACAAATATCAATACTTAATTCTGCTTTGTTTGTTCTCATTTCAAACTTGTTTCCACAAGCACATGTAACTGCACATTCAACGTAATCTGGGTGAATTTCTTTTTTCATTTTTTAACCTTGTTAGTTTATTTGGTGACAGGTAACAAGCCTGTTCTAGTCGATGACTCTTCCTTTTTCCAGGAAAAAGGGTCATTGCAACGCTCTTTGGCGAGACAATATAGGCCGAAATTATAGCGAAATAATTTTAAAATATTATAAAAGGCATTTAACTCGCCACCTTTAACTTTTTACAAAAGAATCTTAGAAACTACAGCACATACAGCACTCTCACTTTTTAAAACCAAAGGTGTATCAAGACCAATAATATTTTCAGACTTAAACAGTGCTACTTCTTCGTCGTGAAAACCGCCCTCACAACCTATAACAATGGTCGATATATGATTGTCCGAGGTTAAATGATCGTCAGAAAAGTTCAACATCTTACTTTCTGGATTTACTTTTAAAAAATGTTCTAGATCGTCTGCCATCTCTAACTGCATCATCTCAGATCTTCCTGACTGTTGAGAAGAATTGAGAAGTATCTTTTCCAAACGTTTAAAATCAACTTTAAAACTTTTTTGAGAACGCTTACAATAGATAAAAGTGATTTTTTCTACACCCATTTCATTCAGAGAAGGCAGTACTTTTTCTATATTTTTAGGGTCAATGACACACCAACCGATATGAAGCGCTACTTTCGCTTTTATCTCAAGTATTTGACTCTCTTGCAGTTCAAGTATGACAGATTGTTTGTCTATATAGGTAATGAGATAACGATGAAGAAGTCCATCTTCAAGATTGCGAAGATATAAAGTGTCATTTACCTTATGTCTTCGTACTTTGAAGATGTAGCGATGTTCATCTCCAAGTAGAGTGAGCTGAGGCTTACTTGCCTCTTTATGATAAAGATATAACATGACTATAGAACTATCACACCTTTGGCTTTGAGTACCATAAGTACAACCATCACAGCAACAAGTAAAATTTGCACTGAAGATATCTTCAAAAATGCATCTTTAAGTAACTTGTGAGTGTCAGGATTTTGTAGATTAGCTACTTTAATAAGCTTATATTTCTTGATCTCGATATACATTAACACAGCCCAAACCACTACCATAATGATCGTAGTCACTGACCAGCCTAAGTCACCTGTAAAAATAGCTACAATTCCTGCAAATGCTATCATCGTTGCAATCGCTTGAAAGATCATCGTATATATAAAACTTGCTTTTCTAAATCCCAATGGATTTTTTGCTGTCACTATAGGGATAAATAAACCCCCGACCAAAAAGCCTAAAAATACTTTTACTAAAATACTGTGTACTGCCAACATTTCTGTTACTTCCATTATAAATTCCTGTAATTTTTATTTGTTTAAAAGTGGATTATACCCTATTTAGTTATAATCAACCTAACTTAATTTTAAAGGTTAACAATGCCTGTTTCCATCACTCAAGCGCTTGATATTATTTACAAAAATGCCTCAGTAGTAAGCTCTGAGATACTCCCTATAGAGATGGCATTAGGACGTATAATGAGTGAAGACTCAATAGCTGCGTTTGCTCTACCACGTTTTGATAACTCTGCTATGGATGGGTATGCTGTCAAATGTGCTGATGCAAACAGTACTGTGACCTGCACAGATGTCATCTATGCAGGAGATGACCCCAAAATGACACTACACGCTACACAAGCCATCAAGATCATGACGGGTGCACCTGTCCCAAATGGTTGTGAAGCAGTCATCCCCGTAGAAAATGTTACAGTTGATGACACACAGGTAACCTTACCTGAAGAGATCAAAAAAGATGGACACATAAGACATGCCGGGGAAGACATTGCAAGTGGTGAAGTTTACTTGCATAAAGGGGAAAAGGTCACTGCATACAGTATAGCTTTACTTGCCAGTCAAGGAGTGACTCATTTACGGGTTGCACGAAAGATCAAGGTTGCCGTATTTGGTACAGGTGATGAGCTCCGTCCTCACTTCGAGAAGATAGAACCTCATCAACTTTATAATTCAAATACCCCTATGTTTCTGGCACGTGCCAAAGCACTGGGTTGCGAAGTGCAATATATAGGCAGTTCTGGTGACACTATAGAGTCTTTGGAGTCTGCGGTCAAATCTGCATTAAATGCTGATCTTATCATCACATCCGGTGGTATCAGTATGGGAGACAAGGATTTCACTAAAGAAGCTTTTACTAACTTGGGTATGGAACTGCACTTTGACAAAGTAGACATCAAACCAGGGAAACCCACTGCTTTTGGTACCATAGGAAAAACAGTGGTCATTAACCTACCCGGAAATCCTCTCGCATCGATGGTAAATTATGAAATATTCGTACGCGCGGTCATACGTAAAATGTCGGGTATGAATGCCTATCATCATGCTACCATAAGCACACAAATGAAAGAAGATTTCACACTAAGAGAAGGTAAACATACCGTACGATTAGGTATATTTGACGGGGGAACATTCATGCCATTCATTAAACAACTGCCAGGTATGATTTCCCCTTTGGAACAAGCCAATGCAATGCTCATCACAACACCAGAAGTGAATATGCTCGAAAAAGGTAAAATGGTGAAAATAATACCGATAAATTGGGAATTCACAAGTGAAGCAAAAGAAGATTTTTTTACGCGTTAATATCGAAAAGCCAGTAAGAGAAAAATCGTTACTTGAGCACTATGCTCAAGTAACTTAGGGGATCTACCCTCTAAACTTTATTTTACAGCACTAAGGTACTCAGCCACTGCTTCCATATCAGCATCAGACATAGATGCTACTTGACCCTTCATAAGCATACCCATGCCTGCTACATTTCTTGTGCCTGCTTTGTATTCATTCATAGAAGCAATCAGTGCTGCTTTGTCTTGACCGGCGATCACTGCTGATTTACCAAGTGCTTGTGTCTTACCATCTGCACCATGGCATCCTTTACATTTAGCATAGGCTGACGGTGCTGCTGCTGTCTCAGATGTTGCAGCTGCAACTGCAGTGCTTGCTGCTTCCGTTACTTCTGCTGTCTTTTCTTTTACTGCTTCAACTGCCTCAGTTGCTTTCGCCTCTGCTGCCGCTTTTAACTCTGCTGCTTTTGCTTCTGCTGCGGCTGCAAGTTCTGCTGCTTTGATCTTCGCTGCTTCTGCAACTTCTGCTGCTTTAGCCTTTGCTGCTTCTACAGCATCGGAAGTATCTTTTTTAACCGCTTCAGTTGTTGCTGTTGTTGCTTCTGATGCTGCTTTTTTTGTCTCTTCTCCACATGCGGTAAACAACATAGTTGCTACTACAAGAGAAAGAAATGTAATTTTTTTCATACTCTATCCTTTTATTTTAATATACCTCATTATATCTGAAAAGCAAGTACCTAAACTTTTTTAGGATTTTTGATCAAGACATGGTTTAAAAGCTTATCCCAAAGTTGTGGATCACTCCATTCACTTTGTACTTGAGATGAAAATACAATATCTTCAAGTTTTATAGTACCCATTAGTTCACTATGCGCATCTTCTTTAAACCCTTGTGCATACCCCGTCTCAGTTTCATGTACAATGATACTGTGAAGATTTACATCTCTCTCACCATTTTGCATGTCAGTACATACCAAAACACGTTCCACCATAAGATAGATCACACGAGAAAACTGTTCAGCAGAAGGAGAAACCGGAAGTTCCACCCATCTGTTACTATACCTTTTCATGGCATCTACATAATTTTTATCATCTTTTGACCAAAGTGTAATAGCATGATCAAAAGAATCTATGAGCTCTTTGATATAGCGTTTGGTCAATCCAAAATCGTACACCATTTGTCCAGCATCAAGATAATTTGACTCTAAAAGTACTTCGATCTTATAGGAGTGTCCATGGATATTTTCACTACAACGCTGCGTAGTGCAGTCACGTACAATATGCGCATTTTCAAATTTAAAAAGTTTACGTATCAACATAAGATATCCTCAATTAGGAGTGTATTAATCTGATTTTAACCAAGCTAACTAAAATTTAGATTATACGCCCTGTGTTGTATCAAAAACACGTATATGCAATCTATCACTATACCTAAAATTATGTTTCATACAAAATTCAAAAACCGCTTTGTCATTTTTCCAGATCGTATCTCGACTTTCCCCTACTGGCATACAATAAACTGGGAGTTCCGGCAAGATCTTTCTGATAGCTTGTATCTCATTTTCTGCTGAAGTTTCCACTAAATGCGCATCAATAGTAAACTTTAAAAAAGACTCTTTCGCATAATCACGTATAGGATACAGTGCTTGAGGAATGATCCGTTTTTCTTCAGGCTCACCTGAGTTAGCGAGCTTTAAAGAAAGT
>JAPHUJ010000153.1 GCA_026193735.1 Sulfurovum sp. | reverse complement strand
ATTCTGGCGTTATGCCGGCTGCTGGTCCGTATACAAGAACCAATGGCCAAACTTTTATCTATATCAACACACCCGATGTAAACGATAAAAATATGAGCTACAACATGAACGGGACATTCAGTGCAGTAGGATTTGACAATGGTCGCCTTAGTAACTTTGTGGATCAATGTTATGCTGATGATGTTAACATGACACTGTATCTACAGTACCAACATGCTCTCCCTACAGATTCTGAGCCTTTCCTTGCTTATGATCTTATAGATATCAATACCACTGATACACGCCCTGTAGTTGGACTTGGTGAACCTACTTATAGATTTAATCCTGCAACAGCAGGACCACTTTCTATTACCCAAGATTCACAGTACTTTGTTAAAGATATGAATGGGTCCATCACCATGGACTTGGGTTACAACTTTAAACGTAACTATAATGAACCTATGAATCCAAGATTTATCCAAATGAATGACTTCAATCTCACTTATACCAGTAACCCTAGCGGTATTAAAGCTGATTTGAAAAGTGACTTTGAAATATTTGGAAATAAAACGCTTGATCAGAACATTACATTCTTATACGGTAGAGCAAAAGCAGGAAAATTCTTCTATGAAGACATTATAACACCTTCTGTCAATACACCTGTATCCATCGTAACTTATTGTGATCTAGGCTTCACAGTATGTCAGGATCGTGGTATCTTGGCAGCCCTTGCCGGGACCAATGAAGGGGATTGGTGGCTTTCCGTAGATCATAGGACAACAGATGGTGATGGTGATATCGTACTTACAGTCGGTTCAATAACAGAGGGAGCAGGTACACCAGCAGTGACACCTGCATCTCCAGCTGCCCTTACCATCATCGGTAATGGCCTTAATAGTGCCGACGATGGTAATACTGTTGCTGTATCAAGAGGAGCCAACCCAACATTACCAATGACAGTAGAGATAGATTTTGATACCAACCCTGCTCTTGCAAGATTTACAGATACATGGCTTATTTACAATGAGTATAACAACAGTGTACCAATCCCATTCTATAAAGTGCGATTTATAGGAGATTCCAATTGGACGGGAATTGGTGACGAGGGTCTTGTCGTGGGTACAGAAGCAAGTAAAAGAAAAACCAAAAGGCTGGATTGGTAATGATGAGAGCAAAAATGCGAAATGGTATCGCGATGATCGAACTGATATTTGCGATAGTTGTTATGGGAATCGTCATGATGTCTGCTCCTACACTTATCAGTACCGCTACTCAAAGTGGACTGGTAGCAGTGCAGCAAGAAGCCATCGCAGCATCTGCCTCTGAACTAGGAATGATACTCACCAGAGACTGGGATGAGGCAGGTACAGATGAGACAACAGAAAGTCCAATCCTCATAGTAAGCAATGGAGATCCCGAACTTGATATGGTACTGGCTCCCGATGGTAATTCATCAGGTAGAAGGGCCGGAACACCTATAACAAGTAGTAGGAAGTCCTTTAGTTCAGTTAGCAGCGTAGAACGTAGTGCTTCATCTGTATTTGTTGATATAGCTGATGTAAATAATGATGATATTGATGATTTTGATGGTGGCATCATTACTCTGACCGGTTTAAGGTATGCATTAGGTGACTTGGCAGATAATACTATTACTATAGGCACAACTGTCACTTATATCAGCGATACCCCTTCTGCCGGCAGCTATAATGCTAGAATCTTGACATTGAATAATCCTTTTGACAATAATGTTACAGGTGTCACCACCAACATTAAAAGTATTACCACTCAAACCACATCAACAAATCTTGATACAAGTATCAAACTTCAAGCATTTAGCTGTAATATCGGTACCTATACACTCAAAACGAGGAGCTTTTAGTGAAGAAACTGTTTGAACCTTTAAGAACGGCATTTTCAATGCTCGAACTTATATTTGTCATTATCATTCTGGGGATCGTATCTTCTATCGGTGCGGAGATCATTGCACAGGTTTACGAAAGCTATATTGTACAAAGAGCCACACATCGTAGTAGTATCAAAACAGAACTTGCAGCAACACAAATTGCAAACAGACTCACATATGCCGTT
>JAPHUJ010000130.1 GCA_026193735.1 Sulfurovum sp. | reverse complement strand
TAAAAGTTTTATCACTTCCAATCTAACTGTTTTATAACAAATTTTTTATTAGAAAATGGTTCGACGATAACGTCTATATCATCAAGTGTATAATGTAAAGGAAAACCTATTCTTGAGTTTTTAGCTGTACTCTCCAAAATATAATACTTCTTTCCATTGACCCAAAGTCCTTTTCTCTTTGCCAGACGTGAATCAAAGATAGGTGTAATCACAAAAATATGTTTAGGCACCAAAACAAAATATGCTTCTTTACCCAAAGCATGTAACATGGAGATAAGTAGATTACTCTTATCATCGCAGTCTCCAAAATTTTGCTGTATGGTTTTTTGTGCTGAATTTTGTTGAAAGATTTTTGTCTGGTAAGGGATATTTGTTGCAAAGTCTAACAACACTTGTACTTCACACAGCTCATCGGTACAATGTTGTGTTAATGCAATTGCTTTGTCCTGGATCTCTTTTGAAGTCGTTACATAAGACCTGTAGATTCCATTTGATGTACCTACATGTGTTTTATCCACAATCTCCATTGCCTTGATGGTACCGTAGATAAAAGCTATCAAAGAAATAGCTATAACGAGAAGAGATAAATTCTTTTTACTTTCACTTTTCATACTAAACTATACACTGTTCTGGGAAATCATCTCTTATTTTTTAGATGTTTCACAACCGTATTTTTGACGCTCTTTTGAAAGTTCTGCCCGTTTTTTCTCTGCATCTTTTAACATTTTCTTTTTATTATTACTCACCGTGATCCCCGGTACCGATAGTGCTGCAGCCTTTTCTTCTAAATGGAAAGCACTGGTATTGTTTACCATGATCGTAAATTCATACAGTTTTATAAGTTTTTTATCGATAGTATCACATAAATCAGACGACAAAGCAGGTTTACTTACCACTGCCTTTTTATCTGGCATTTGAGCAGTGCTGACGGGCATAGGGGTTTCATCAGCGTATTTTTGACGCTCTACTTCAAGTTCTGCATCTTTTTTCTCTGCATCACTTACCATTTCTTCTTTGTTATTATTCACTGTGATCCCCGGCACCGGCAGTGCTGCAGCCTTTTCTTCCACATGGACAACACTGGTAGTGTTTACCTTAGTCGTAAATTCATCCGGTTTGATCATTTTTTTATCTATATCAGCGGATGGATCAGACGACAAAGCAGGTTTACTTACCACTGCCTTTTTATCTGGCATTTGAGCAGTGCTGACGGGCATAGGGGTTTTACAACCGTATGTTTGACGCTCTTTTGAAAGTTCTGCCCGTTTTTTCTTTGCATCTCTTAACATTTGTTTTCTATTGTTACTCACCGTGATCCCAGGTACCGGAAGTGCTGCAGCTTTTTCTTCTAAATGGAAAGCACTGGTGTTTTGTACTACTTCAGTAAATCTATCTAATCTCATAACTTTTTTATCGATTGCAGCACATGGATCAGAGGATAAAGCAGGTTTACCTACAACAGCCATTGTATCAGCCATTTGACCAGTACAGGCGGTCATAAATGTAGCAATGGCAAAAGAAGAGAGTGTGAAAAGAAGCGTTTGTTTCATAAGAGATTCCTTTAAAAAATATTATAGCAGAAGCACCTCAAATAAACGAAATGGTATATGTGTATAAATTACTGCAAACGCTTTTGGGTAACCTCATCAGGTTCAATCTCACATAAAAGTGTATCTTGCCCACAATGACGACAAGTTGTTCTCATGGTAAATATATACCATCCATTTTTATCTTTTAGTATGGAGTTACCGCACTTAGGACAATTTATACGACTCTGCACAATGGCTAAGATCATTGCAAGAACCAACTGCAACGTACTGTGTGTATAAAACACCGATAAAATAATAAAAAGACCCACTGAAACACCTAGAACAATGTATTTAACATAAGAAGGGATACACATAATAAAATTATTCCCACTCAATAGTCGCTGGTGGTTTAGATGAAATATCATAAACCACACGGTTTATTCCGTCAATCTCATTAATTATTCTTCTACTCATCCCTTCAAGTACATCATGGGGTATATGTGCAAAGGTAGCAGTCATACCATCTACTGATTCTACCATACGGATACATACGGTATTGTCATACGTACGGTTGTCACCCATAACACCTACGGACTGTACATTTAGCAGCACAGTAAACGCCTGCCATACTTTGTCGTAATAGCCTGTTGCCTTAAGCTCTTCCTGCATAATGGCATCTGACTCACGAAGTAGTCTTAATGCTTCTTCATTTACATCACCCATCACTCTTATAGCAAGACCGGGTCCGGGGAATGGATGTCTGCCTATCATATGTTTTGGAAGTCCAAGTTCAAGACCTAGTTTTCTTACTTCATCTTTAAATATCTCTCTAAGAGGTTCTACCAGTTCAAATGTCATCCAGTCTGGTAGTCCGCCTACATTGTGATGCGACTTGATAGTCTTGGATGGGCCCTTCACTGAAACTGACTCTATGACGTCTGTATAAAGTGTACCTTGCGCCAAGAAACTAACATCTGTATGTTTTTTCGCTTCTGCATCAAACACTTCGATGAACTTCTCACCAATAGCTTTTCTTTTAGTCTCAGGATCAGTCACTCCGGCAAGTGCTTCCATAAATTCTTTTTTAGCATCGATGGTGATAAGTGGGATACCTACAAGTTTAAACATATCCTGCACCTGCTCTGCTTCGTCTTTACGAAGTAAACCCTGGTCCACAAATACACAGATAAGTTGTTCTTTGGTTAATGCTTCATTTAGCATAGCAGCAACAACCGAAGAGTCAACTCCACCGCTTACACCGCAAAGGACTTTTTTGTCGCCTACTTGTGCCTTGATCGCGTCAATTTTCTCTTTGGCAAAGCTTCCCATATTCCAGGTACTGTCACAACCACAAATATTTTTAGCAAAGTTTTTCAACATCGCAGTACCCTCTACAGAATGGTGTACTTCTGCGTGGAATTGGAAAGCATATATTCTTCTATTCTCATCGGCTATAGCGGCATATGGAGAGTTTTCACTTGTACCGATCACTTCAAATCCATCAGGGATCCTCTCCGCTCTGTCTCCATGACTCATCCACACGATAGAGTCATCAGAAATACCTTTAAAAATGCTAGAGTCATTTTCTATCTTGAGTTTTGCTTTTCCATATTCATGATGGTCTGCTGCGACAACACTTCCACCAAAATGCTGCGTGATAAGCTGCATACCATAACAGATACCCAGGATCGGCAGTCCCAGATCCCATATACCATCATCCGGCTTATAGGCATCTTCAGCATATACGGAAGCTGGACCGCCAGAAAGAATAATACCTTGTGGTTTTCTTGCTTTAATAGCTTCAATACTTTCACGATAGGGTACCACTTCTGTATAAACACCACTCTCTCTAAGTTTTCTAGCAATAAGTTGTGTGTATTGTGATCCGAAATCCAATACGAGTATAGGCACTTGTTTCATAGGGTTTTTCCTTATATTTGTATGGGTAAATCTTTAAAATAAAAATTTAACTATAAAAATAAATGGGTTATGCAGTATAGGCATAAATGCCCACACTACAGTTATGCTCCTATCTTAAGGATCTCAAACTGTAAATACCATACCGCAACAGATACGATATAACCTACAAGTACGGTCCAAGCAAGTTTCATATGCGATGAAAATGTATAAATACCATGAAGTTTACCCATTACACCAACACCTGCAGCAGAACCAAAAGAAATGAGTGAACCACCCACCCCCGCTGTAAGTGTTACAAGCATCCACTGTGCCTGAGCATCTAGTCCCATATCTGGATTTGATTTCAGAACTGCTGACATCACTGGAACATTATCTATAATAGCCGAAATAAACCCTACTCCGATATTTACGGTCGTTGCACCATATTGCGTATAAAGTGCAGTAAAATATTCAAGGAAACCTAAGAAGTGAAGCCCGCCAACTGCTGCCAAGATACCAAAGAAAAAAAGAAGTGTGTCATTTTCGATCTTAGCAATGAATGAGAAGACATTTACTGTAGGACAAACGATACCATCACTATCATATCTTACTTCTCTGCTCATTCTATAGATATAGAGTTTTAGAACTGCTAAACCGAACATCATCCCCCACATTGCCGGCAAGTGAAGTACTTGATGTGAAATAACCGCTGATGTAATAGTCAAAGCGAACAGTCCAATGATCATTTTACCGCCAGGTGCGATATGTACTTCTTTTTCACCTTGAACAAATGGAGGCTTACCATTAGGTACAAAACGACTCAAAAGAAAGGCTGTCACTAACCATCCAAGCACTGAAGCAGGAAAGAGAAATAAGAATTCAGAAAAACTTCCTTTTCCATCAACCCATACCATCAATGTTGTAATATCTCCAAATGGGCTCCATGCACCACCAGCATTTGCTGCTACTACAATATTAATCGCACCAGGGACTAAAAAGTTTCTATTTTCCTTGTCAATGGTAATCAACACGGTTGATAAAATAAGCGCAGTCGTTAAGTTATCTGCAATAGGGGAGATAAAAAATGCCAAGAGACCAGTCATCCAAAAGAGCTTTTTGTAATCATATCCTTTTGAAACAAGATTGTAACGTAAAGCAGAAAATACATTCCTATCAATCATCGCTTCAATATAGGTCATTGCTACAAACAAGAAGAAAAATATGCCTGCGATCTCAAAGATAAGGATCTCTATTTCATGATGAAGATGGTTACCATCCAAACCATTCATGGCATAATAGACACCAATGAGCATAAAGATAAGTGTTCCGGCAAAAAGTGCTGGCTTAGCTTTGTTTATGTGGTATTTGTCTTCCATCGCAATAAAATAATATCCTACTACGAATATTACAAGTGAAGCTATCCCTACCCATGTTGTTGTTAAATCTACAGTTGATCCCAATGCTTCTGTCATTTCTTCTCCTAATTCTTTTGTATGCCATATCTGTCTATACATTTATTTTATATAGACTCCATATAGTGTGAGCCTAAAGACTCTTTTCTTGCAAGCGCTGCATCTACGATAGCAGAAGCTGTATTCAGCCTAAGCTTTAGCAGTCTTCCTATCTCTTTATTTTTCATATCATAAATGAGATTTTTCGCTTCATGCAACCCTTTGGTTGTTCTGATGATCCCTATATCATCCCACATCACCTGACGCAGTTTTTCTTTATAGATTTCATCGTTTTCTTTATGTAGAATGTTACCGTAATCTTTCTCAAATTTAGGTGTTTTAATCACTTTATGCTCTTTTGAGAGTAGGTGGTCTACTGCCCGTTTGGCAAAGACCACTCCCTCTAACAGAGAATTAGAAGCCAAACGGTTTGCTCCATGCACACCTGTTCTCGCTGCTTCACCGATTACATAAAGCCCTTCCATCCCTTCTATACAGCCATTTATGTCACTTTTTATACCGCCATTCGCGTAGTGAAAAGCGGGAGAGATAGAAATTTTGTCTTTTGGAAAATTGTAGCCCAATGCAGCAAAAGTACGTGTGATGTTGGGAAAACGATGCTCAAACCACTTCTCGTCAAACATAGAAAAATCAAGATATGCTTTTTGTCCCGTTTTTCGTTTATGCTTAAAAATACCGCGTGATACAATGTCTCTGCTGGCAAGCTCTCCACGCTCATCATATTCAAATAAGAAGCGGTTGCCGTCATCATCCACAATATGTGCACCCTCTCCTCGCAATGCTTCAGTAAGCAACAGCTTTCTGGCATAAGGTGTATCGACAAAAACTGTAGGATGAAATTGCATAAACTCCATATCAGCGAGTTCTATACCTTTTTCTACACAGATACCATGGATATCAGCACTCACTGTACGGGAGTTTGTGTTATACGCATACAGTGAACCTATACCCCCAGAAGCAATGATAACATCATCTGCATAGATGGTTGTGGGTTCATAATTGACAGTCGCTTTTACCCCATAACATCGTCCATTTTCTATGAGTAGGTCATACACTAAAGTATTTTTCTGAAGTTGATGTTTATTTTGCACCATCATAAAGTAATGCATGTAGCGTCCAGTAGCATCTCCTCCGGCATGGATAATGCGCTCTACAGAGTGGGCAGCTTCTTTCGTATAAAGAAGTTTACCTTGATCATCAGTATCAAATTTCATCCCTTTACTGATGATATCCGGTGTAGTTTCCAAAGATGTCCGAGAAAGTATTTCTACCGCTTTCTCATCATTGTGGTAAGAACCTGCTGCCATCGTGTCAGCAACATGTAAAGCGACATCTGCTTCATTTAAAGCAGTGACCATACCACCCTGGGCATAAAAAGTATTACACTCCCAAGGGATATCTTTGCATACGACTAACACTTTTTTATCAGCAGGCAGTTGCATCGCAGCATAAAGTCCTGCAATGCCGGCACCTATGATAAGTACATCATATTTTTCCATCTCTAACCTTCTGTCTTTATAGTAGTGTTGTTATCTACAGTATCCGCTACATAGACAGGGTTTGTTTTATAACCACATCCTGTCAAGATGATACAGCAAAGTGATGTTATAATCGCTTTATGAAAAAAGCCAGTATGATTTTGTCTCATTTATCTTCTCAACCTCAGTTCAAATCATTAAAACGACAAGAGTGTTACCAGAAGTATATCAATCTTTTAAGTAACAAATGGCAAAAAGCTGTTGCTTTTGTTTATATCAAAGATGAGACACTCTTCATAGCAGTCACACATCCTGGTTTCAAAATGGAACTCAATTATAATAGAGATTTATTAAAAACCCTATTAACCCAGCTTAATAGATACGATGAAACCTGTAAGATGATGCAAGCTGAAAAGGTTGTGATCTTTCACAGTAAGTATTATGCGATGCCTCAGGAAAAAGTATCTTATGTGAGTGTACCCCACTATCATGAACGTTCCAAAGGAGATTTTGAAACACCATCAGATGAAGAACTCAAAGAAAAGTTTGAACGTATCAAAGCACTTATTACATGCAATCAGTAATTCAAGATCTTCCTTCCTGTGCTGGTGTTTACCAGTATTTTGATACACACGGTAAACTGCTTTATGTAGGCAAAGCCAAAAACCTTAAAAATAGGGTCAAAAGCTACTGGCGTTTTATACCCGAATTTAAACCTAATCCTACACAAAGTTCGCGTATCATCAAGATGCTCGATGAAGCGAACAGATTAGAGTACATCGTTGTGGAGACAGAAGAAGATGCACTCATCCTGGAAAATTCTCTTATCAAACAACTCAAACCAAAATACAACATCTTGCTTCGTGATGACAAGACATATCCCTACATCTACATTGATGAATCTGTAGCGTACCCCAGGTTTGAAATTACACGGAAAGTCATAAAAGGTAAAGATGTCACTTATTATGGACCTTTCCCTACTGGAGGCAAAGCACTGCTTGATGCACTCTATGAAGTCTATCCCCTTGTGCAAAAAAAATCCTGTTTAAGAGAAGGAAAAGCCTGTCTCTTTTACCAG
>JAPHUJ010000249.1 GCA_026193735.1 Sulfurovum sp. | reverse complement strand
ATGGTTTCTTACATACTGTAGCGTTTCCATGGAGAGAGTTTGTCCCCTCTGCTGTGCCATCTATGGAGCTCATAGAACAAAGTCAATATTTTAGACTGGGAGACAAGTTAAGTGAGGAAATGATAAGGGATGCTTCAAAACTTGGTGAGTGGTGGAAATTTTTGGCTTGTTCTACGATCTTTTATGCTATTTTCTTACGTATTTTGATGTTGATACTTTCTTCCTTTGGACTGAGTTATGCAGTGAAGCAATCACTTTTCGCACTGAACGGAACAACAAAATTACTCAGAGAGATCAATGAACCTATCATCTCTACACATGCGAATAAGAGAGAAAGTACATTTATCCCAAATGAGAAGAGTTATAGTCAAATAGTCAATCGTTTAGATGCCTCATATGATGTAATACAAGGATGGGCTATACCGTATGATGAGCTTTTGGTATTGGGTGACAGTATGCAGGTCATATCACCTGTGCACTTTGAAGTAGGAGGAGCAAATACTTTTGAAGAAGACAGTGAAGTCATTTTTAAAAGTCATGGTGAGGTTCTTTTATTTGTTAAAGCATGGGAGCCTCCAACGATGGATTTTGTGGATTACTTAAGTGAATTGACTGAAAAAGTAGATAAAGTGATCGTAGTTCCCATTGGTACGATAGAAAATCATTATGAAACAACCGATAAAGAGTTAGATGTGTGGGAAAATAAACTCTTTTTATTGAGAAATGAGAAAGTGTGGCTAAAAAGATCTAGTGCTAAAGCACTGAGCAGGGAGGCACTAAATGCCGAGTCGTAGACAATCCACTTTTTTGCATCCTAAATTTGCCGTCGTGGGACACCCGAACAAAGGTAAGAGTTCTATTGTGTCAGCTTTGGCACTTGATGACTCTGTACAGATCTCTGACACACCGGGAACCACAACAAAAAAACGTAGTTTTCCCTTAACTGTAGATGGAAAGATATTATATGAACTTTTTGATACACCTGGTTTTCAAAGAGCAAGAAGAGTACTTGCATGGCTTGAAAAACATGATGTGCCAGCAAATAAAAAACATGAAGTGGTCCAGGCATTTATAGACACGCATAAAGAAGATGAACGTTTTAATGATGAAATTGAATTACTTGAACCTATTATGGATGGAGCAGGGATCATTTATGTGGTAGACGGCTCACAACCTTATGGTGAAGAGTATGAAACCGAAATGGAGATCCTTCGTTGGACAGGACAACCTTCAATGGCACTGATCAACCATATTGATAACACGGACTACAGTGAAGAGTGGAAACGGGCACTTGGACATTATTTTAAGATGGTTCGTACTTTTAATCCTATGAACTCCAGCATTGAACAGCATATAGGTATCTTGGAAAGTATGGCACAGCTCAAAGAGGAGTGGATAGCACCGGTAAAAGCATCTATCAAACTTTTTAAACAGTATCAGGAACAAATGTTTGAACGAAGTGCATCGCTAATAGCTCGATTGGTTTATGAATCTGTCAGTACCGTGGAAAAACTCTCTTTTAGGACTGAAGAGGCCAGCAAAGAAGAAAAAGAAAAGATAGAAAGTAATTATAAAGACAGGTTGCGAGACTTAGAGATATCAACCCAGAAGAGTATAGAAGAGGTTTGGAATCATGACCATCTTAAAAAAGAACAAAAAGTTCTAACATTTGAAGGAATGGATCTGTTTTCAGCAGAGACAGCATCTGTGTTTGGACTGACACGTAAAGAACTCATCATTACAGGGGCTACATCAGGAGCGGTTACAGGAGCAGGGATTGACCTGCTCTTTGCCGGTCATACACTCCTTTTAGGTGGAGCAATAGGAGCATTGGTAGGTGGTACGGGTGCATATTTTGGTTTTAATGAACTTTCAGAAGTGAAAGTTTTAGGACAAACAATTGGTAAGCGCTACTTAGAGATGGGACCCATGGAAAATAGAAATTTTCCGTATATTTTACTGGGACGTGCCATTTATCATACTATTAAAGTTGCTAAAATTTCACATGCAACACGAGAGGTTTTTGATATCGAAATGGATCAGACATTTAAAGAAAAATGGTTGGATGATACTTCGAGAAAGTCTTTAGAAAAATATCATAAAAAGTTTCGTTCCGGTGCTGCTTTGGACCCAGAAGAACTTAAAGCATATGAAGAACTCATTAAGCGTATATTAAAGCATTTGATCAATGCCTGAAACGAATCCTTTCAAACATTTACACCAGGATAAAGGTGAGGAAGAGCATAGAGAATCTTCACTACGATCCAAAATACTTGCTAAGCGAGTATCACTGTTACTTTTTGTGGTTTTTCTACTGCTCTTCCCTCATTATGCACCATGGGAACCAAGTTATGTACAGGGTGACACTTTAACACACAAGATATTTACCCTTTACTTTTTTATAGCCAATCAGACTTTGGGGATCGTGCATGAAGGAGGACATGGTGTCTGCTATATTTTGCATTGTCCTAAGTTCCTCACTATGGCCAATGGAACGATCTTTCAGTTACTCTTTCCCGGACTAATCGCTTATTACTATTATAGAAAAGGCAATATCTTCGCAGCCATGATAGCATTCTTTTTTTTAGGATTTTCTCTCCAATACACTGCATGGTATCTCTCTACAGCTCATGAAGGTCCAATATTGCCCGCACATAAATCTTTTTTAGGCGTGGATGCGTATCATGATTTTTATTATATGTTAAATGCAATGGGACTGTTGTCCTATGAATCTTTGATAGCAGGTTTGACAAGATTTGTGGCATATTTGATTATGCTTTCATCTGTTATTGGGATGTTTTTTGAGGCTTTCCCTAATAGAGAGTTAAAGAGAATGGGGAGGAGAAGATAGTCTGGAGAAAAAAACTTTTAAAAAAGTTTTTCTATCCCCATAAGCAGTATGACACTCAGCAGACCACCGGCAATACCAGCCAATACATCATCCAACATCACTCCAAGACCACCTTTAAGCTCTCTGTCTATCCAACCTATCGTTGAGGGCTTCCAGATATCAAATAGACGGAATGCTGCAAAGCTAAACACGATAGCTAGGAGTTCGGCATAAGGGTAATTCATGGTGATAGCTGTGGAGTAAGCTATCATAAGGCTAAGCCACATACCGGCTGCTTCATCTATAACTATTTGTTGATGGTCATGGATACCTGTAGTTTGTTCATATTTATTCACTTCAAAGATACCTATGATGGTAATGGCAAGGGTAAGAGTAAAGAGTGTTTCCATACCAAAGTAGTAAAGTATAGCAAGCCCTACGGGAAGTGAAGCCAATGTACCTACAGTACCAGGTGCTTTGGGGCTAAGTCCTGCACCAAAGAATGTTAAAAAAAGTTTTTGAATCGTCATTGTGTCCCTTATTTTATGTGAGTGATGATGTTTGGTACAGTTCACTGAGTTTCAAGTAAAATTGTTCTTCACTTTGTTGTTCCAATAGTCCTGAACCTGGCATAAGAGAGTAGTACATATCTTGTAGGTTCTTAAATCTGTCCGGGAAAAGTGCTGCTAGGATATTAGCCGAAACTTCCTTTCTTACTAAAATAGAAGGAGGAATGAGACCAGACTGTATGAGTTTCATGATAGACTCTGAACGGTAGTGTACATGGTGGTGTTGTCCGTGAGGACAAGTCCGAGTACTTACAAGCGTTTTGCATGTATCACAATAGACATATTCATCAATGGTTTTAATGTCAATGTCAATGTTCTGGCAATGGTCAAATACAGAACTAAGACGGTTCTTATCATAATACAATCCCAAACCACCATGATTTTTACCGATAACAAGTTGGCTGCATCCATAATTTTTGGCTAAAAGAGCATCGAGGATGAGTTCATTGTACCCTGCAAAGATATAAGAGTTTTCAAAAGGGATGATGAGCACTTTGTTGCGAGGTAAAAAGTTGTCAACAAAAGTACTAAGTGCATTGTGACGTATGTCATAACGGAGACCTTCTGATGTAAAAGGTTTTCGTAAAAAGATAACAAGCAGGTCAGAGTTGCTGATAGCTTGGCGTATCATCCTTTCATGTGCACGGTTTAAAGGGTTTGCTGCAAGCATCATAGATGAGATGTATTTTGCACCTGTTTTAGTAATCATCTTTTGTATACGTTTTCGGTTATCTTCAATGAGATGATATGTGACAGTATATTCACCAGATACTGCTATTTTACCGAGTCTTAGAGTCGTATTTCGCACTCCTGGGTGTTCAGTGTCTGACGTACCATAGATATTATGTAGACGTTGTGCAGGGTTCACTTCAAATGTTTCATCTACTATAAGTTCTCCAACTTTTTTACCGTCAGTAACCAATGAGACAACGTCACCTTTTTGTAGGCTTTGGAGGACATTATGGTTTTTTGTACCCTGAGGTGCAAGTATGAAAGAAAATGGGAAAGGTACGCCCTTGTACATTTTGGTTCTATCAACTTCTTGAGCTTCTTCTTTGTTCATCAGTTTATCTACAGGGGATATAAGACCCGCTTTTACCAAAGCTAAAGTAGAAAGGGCTTCTGCATCAATATAGAGTGATTTGTTTTTTTGCATTTCTAATCCTTTTGTAAAATGCGACAAGTTGCATGAACACTCTGTTGACAAGCAACTAAATTGCAGTGTAAGCAAGGCACTAAATACCGATCTGTAAGAGAATTTAGTGTTAGCGCAGTTTTTTGGGTCTTTCTCAAAGAGTGTTTATTTCTTTTTAAATAAACCATATTTTTTCCTTTTTTCCCATAAACTTTTTCTTGAAATCCCTAATTTTTTAGAGAGCTCAGTATCCGGAAACTTGTACTGAAAACTGTTAACAATGAATTTGACATAGTCATCAATAGTTAAAATCTCGTTTTGGCCATAGAGTTTAGAATCAGTGTTAAGTGTAATGGTCTCAAAATCAGATTCAATGTTTGCTGTACTGCATAAAATGAAGTCATAGGCAGTTAACATCCCTAATAGAGTGTCCCTGTCTGTTTTCTTGAGTTGATGGATCTCTGTAATATAGAGTAAGGTACTAGGACTGCTTTTTTCTATTTTCTCTTTCCAGTGTTTATCACTTAAAGGAATAAAAGTAAGCAGAGTGTTTGTTTGCGTTGCATGCTCAAAAACGATTTTATCCACAAGTCTCTGGTAGTTTGTCTCTATGACAAGTGGTGTAGTGATCTTATTTATATCAAAACTTGTTTCTATGTCCTGAAGAAGGTTTTGCATATATTCTTGATATAAAGATGTTTGCTTTTTAAGTGACTGGTACTCTTTATAGTGCTCTATTTTACGCATGAGGTCTTCTAGCATAAATGGTTTAACGATGTAATCTTTTGCACCAATCTTTAGAGGTTCTCCAACAGTATCATTATTGATATAGTTGACCATCAAAATTATAATTTTGTCTTTAAACTGTTTGATAAGTGGTGAAATGTTCTGTCCTGGCAAGTTGGTCGAAAGCAGATAGACATCACCATGACTATTCATCGCTTCCTTTATAGAACTGTATATCTCTGTATCATATCCATTTTCATTAAGTTTAGAGGCGATACTTTGTGCCAAATAGAGTTCATTTTCTACAATGATTATTTTCATATGTTTTTCCAATTCAAATAAGTTAAATTTGCTATGGCGTGAACAGTCACACCTTCTTTTCGTCCTACAAAACCAAGCTTCTCAGCAGTTGTGGCTTTAATATTTACAAAGTTCTTTCTAATACCAAGAACAGATGCAAGCGTTGTACGCATAGATTCTTTGTATGGCAAGAGTTTTGGTGCTTCTGCCATGATAGTAAGATCTATGTTGCCTATGTCATATCCAAAGGATCTGATCCTTTTTACTGTGTCTTGAAGTAATACTTTAGAGTCTGCTCCGGCATATTTCTCTTCAGTATCCGGGTAAAGTTCACCGATATCCCCCATACCTGCAGCACCTAAAAGTGCATCGATGAGTGCATGAATGGCAACATCACCATCGCTGTGGGCTTTAAACCCATAGTCCACATCTATCTTGACCCCACATAAAAACATTTCTTTGTTTTTCTCAAAAGGATGTATATCAATACCAAAACCAGTGATGGTTTTAGATGAAGGAGCCTTAATACAAGGTAGTTTTTTTAGGTCTTCTATCGTAGTGAGCTTATGTGCATCCACAGACCCTTCTACAAAATGTACCTTTTCTCCCAAAGAAGCAATAGCCGAACTGTCATCGGTGAATATAGTTTCAGTCTCCAGTGCTTTTTTGAGCATTCCAGTAACAGAAAGCTGAGGTGTTTGTATGATTTTTACCTGGTCTCTGTCAATGGGAGTATTATCAAGATAGAGGGTATCAGTCACAGGGAGTACAGGTACGATACAGGATCCTGTTTCTTTCGCAGCCAAGATGCGTTGTATCATGTTTGAGGGTACACAACATCTAGCGATATCACTTACAAGCACATGTTCTGAAGTTACTTCTTGAAGGGCATTTTTTAGTGATGCCTGTCTGCTGTTTCCGCCTTCTACATAAATGTAAGAAGCAAAATGTTTCATCAAACTTATTTCTTCTTGTGTCGATACAATAATGATCTGATCAAATTTGGCAGACGCTTCAAAGTGTTCGGCAACATACAGCCATAGAGGAGTATCTCCTGTATAGATCCATTGTTTCTTCACATTGGTTTCAAAGCGGGTAGAACTACCTGCTCCTAAAAGTATCAATGTAGTCTTTGACAAAGTTGTTCCTCTCTATATACTTTCTATATATATGTATATTGTGTATCAAATTGTAACGCATTATACATACAGATAGCTTTAGTAATTCTTTAATCAGATAAATTTACTCCTATTTGAAAAAATAAGAGAGTTTTTCAATCTAATTTAAGATT
>JAPHUJ010000327.1 GCA_026193735.1 Sulfurovum sp. | reverse complement strand
ATAGCGTAAGTAAAGACTCTATAAGCCCAACCAACGCTACAATAAGTGCTGTTGGTAAAATGATACTCATAGATGAAAAAGTAAAGAGTTCAGCCAGAGGCATCACAAATGAAGGCATTGAAACATTTGAAAGGTCTGCAAGATCACCAACGACTTTAGTATCGATATGCATAAAATACGTTACGATAGTAAGAACTACTATAGCCACAAGCCCTGCAGGAACAGCTTTACTGACTTTAGGCAAGAAGTACATTGTTGCCATTGTAATAGCAATGATAATGTACATGATATAGTTTTCTGTAAAACTGACAGTGATGATATCCATCCATTTGCCACTGTATTGACCCATATCTTTAGGTGCCAGGAAAGGAAGCTGTGCCAAAGCGATGACTATAGCCAAACCATTAACAAATCCAAATAGGGCAGGCTGAGGCACAAGACGGATAAACTTACCCATCTTAAATAGTCCAATTCCTATCTGAATAAATCCGGCAATAATGGAAGTAAGTAAAATATAGTTGAGTATCATCATAGAGAGTGCTTCTTTACCAAGGTCAGGGTACATCTCAGATATAGAAATACCAAGAGCAACAAAGACCACAGCTACAGAACCTGTAGCACCAGAGATCATCCCTGGCTTACCACCGATAATTGCAGTCACAAGACCAATTATAAATGCCCCATAAAGTCCAACCACAGGAGAAACCCCTGCAATAAATGAAAATGCTATTGCTTCAGGCACAAGTGCAACTGCTACAAGTGCTCCGGAGAGAACATCATTTTTAATGTTTTGTTTCGAATAGTTTTGAATGTTAAACACATCAATTCCTTACTTTGTTTATGGTCGGAATTTTACCATAATAGTTTTACAAGCTACTTCTTCTCCGTATTAAACCCTTTATAGATTAAAACAGGAATAAGGGTTTATAATATAGCAAGCGATTTAAATAAATCCTAGGAAAAACAAATGAAGAAAATACTATTGGGAACAATGTTATCAGCACTAACTGTTAATGGTTTGTATGCAAATGTCAGTATGAAGTCACCTGAAATACAGGAACATCCAATAATCAAACATCATATGGATCAAGAAAGGCCATTAAAATCCAGACCGATCGTCAGACCTACGTTATTATACGGGAAGCATTATCATACATATGTGACCACAACAGAATGTAATTATGATAAATATATAAAGATCCTTAAAGAAAAAGATAAAAAAATAGAAGCCTTGTTAAAAGAGAATGAGAGACTCAAAGCAGAATCGCAGAGACATATCCAGAAACGTCTCAAAGAAGAATATGATAAAGAGATGCAAAAATTTGAAGATAGAAAAAAGTAATACGGGAAACAAGCAACTTATTTCAGGATTGGTCTATTACACTGAAACAAAAGGTGATACGATTTAATGTGTTTGTCTCTTACTTCTCCTAATTATTTACAAAGTCAGGCCAAAGTGATAGTAGTAACTTATGCTTTACTCAGCATCTTTAAGTGCCTGTTCTCGTAACTTGTCTTTTTTACTTTTTCTTTTACCTTTGACAGGTGCTGTGCCTTTCTCTTTGATGGGTGCCTCACCCTTAAGCTCATACCCTTTTATCTGTTCTCTTACAAGCTTGATGTTGCTACGCTTTTCGATCACTGCAAAATGCTCTTTTTCTTCATGCCCTATAAAGGTTATTGCCAAGCCTGACTTACCAGCTCTTCCTGTCCGGCCTATACGGTGTATGTAGTCAGCAGGTGAACGGGGTAAGTCATAGTTTACAACACAACTTATATCATCTATATCGAGTCCTCTTGAAACAAGATCCGTTGCAAACAAAATCTGTATTTTCTTGGCTTTGAACTGCTCTAACGTATAGTTACGATCCTCCTGTGTCAAGTCGCCATGAAACGATTCAGCTAAATACCCACGTTTTCTAAACTTCTCAGCTATGTTGTCTGTAGCTCTTTTGTTAGTCATGAAAACAAGCACTGATGTCCACTTTTCTTGTTTCATAAGTTTTCTAAGTACCGGCCCACGGTTTTCCGGATTAACTTCTATGACCCTTTGGACTATTTTTTCTACGGTAGGTGCTTCATCTTCAAAACTTACCTCAACAGGACTTTGTGTAATTTTTGAAGCGATGTCAAGCATCTTTTGAGGGTAGGTCGCTGAAAACAAGAGGTTTTGACGCCGTGTAGGTATAGCTTTTAAAATGAGGTCAAGTTCTTCGGAAAACCCAAGGTTCAGCATCTTGTCCGCCTCATCAAGTACTAAAAATTCAAGATGTGAAAGATTCATCTGTTTTTTGCGCAATACATCTAAAAATCTTCCAGAGGTTGCCACAAGAATATCACAGCCTTTTTGTATGGCAAAAAGCTGATCTCCTATGCTTTCTCCACCGATAACGGAAACAACTTTAGGTTTTCTCGGCAAATATGTCCCAAAAGTAGAAAAGTACTCTGCTACTTGAAGTGTGAGTTCACGGGTAGGCGTCAACACCAAAACCTTAATCTTCGCCTTTCCCTCACTTATATTCTTAGACCAAAGCTCCAAAACAGGCAAAACGAAGCTCGCACTTTTTCCGCTTCCCGTCTGAGCCCTTGCCATAACATCATGCTTTTCAAGTACCAAAGGGATAACCTTCTCTTGTATAGGTGTCGGTTCTATGTAGTTATTTTCTTGAAGTGCTTGTATGATAGGGGCAGAGAGTTGGAGTTTAGTAAATGGCATGAGGCTTCCTCTTGTTGTTTAGATACATTTTAAAGGGTTTAGGCTTTAGAGGAGATTTTAGAAAGGAATTTAAACTGTAATTTTTTCTCCACATCCATCGAGTTAATGGAAATAAGAGAAAAATATAATACTATTATTTATTAAATGGTATGAAAGCATAACCGTCATTTTGAAGAGATATCACTCTGGTGATGGAGTTTGGTATAAGTGTAATGAAGGGATGCAGCTCACCATGATCTATGCCAAAATTATCTACAGCGATCTGACAGGCTTCTACAGAAACATTTTCATATTTAGAGATATTTTCTAACTTTTTATGTATGTTTTTCATCATTTGGTCATCAGCAGCAATGTTTTTTGAAACAATATCTGTACAGCCGGAGTGTATAGTCAACACTACATTATAGGGAATCATATTGGCAACATACTCTTTGATACTCATATCTATAAGCCAAAGTCTGGAAGCTATGAACTTTTTATCAGAGCTTGAACAGTCAAATACCACTTTTTGAGTCTTCACTCCCTTCTCTACAAGCGAAGCTACTTCTATCTGGGATATTTGTGCCAAACAAAACAGTGGCAGAAAAGCCATTAGAGCTACTGATCTCAATTTCATTGCTATTCCTTTAGTTTAATATTTTATTGTTTATTTCTAGGCCATAAAGCGTAATATATATGCCAAAGTCCTCATACATTATAATCAACATCTACTTATATATAATAAAATAAACCTATCATCCCAACATCCCGGCCAAATACCCACTGGCAAAGGACCATTGTAAATTATAACCACCACAAGGTCCATCAAGGTTCATCACTTCACCACAAAAGTAGAGTCCGCTTATTTTCTTGCTTTGCATCGTGTAGGGGTCTATCTCTTTGAGATGTATGCCCCCACGGGTGATCATAGCCATTTTGAATCCATCATGTCCGTTTATGGTGAGTGGTGTCCATACGAGAAGTTTGATGAGTTTGTCTCTTGCTGCACCTACTTGTTTTCCCAAGGCTAGGGTAGGGTTAACTTCTGCCAGCTTGCAGAGTTCTAAACTTACAGACTCCGGAAGCAGGGTTTGAAGTAGTTGCAGTGTGTTACGATGGGGGTCTTTGGCTAGTTCATTTTTAAAGTGTTCACGTATCTGCTCTTCATTCATCCCTTTGGTAAGATTTACAAGAATAGGAACTTCATTGAATTTACTTAAAAGTGGGGTGATCTCCCTGGAAAAATCCAATACTACTGGACCTCGAATACCATATTTTGTAAAGATGAGATCACCCTTGGCAGTCAGTTTTTTATATTTTTTCATATCAACGCGCATAACGACCTTTGCTATGGTATCTGCTCTGCAGTTT
>JAPHUJ010000061.1 GCA_026193735.1 Sulfurovum sp. | reverse complement strand
ATTTTTATATATATCGTATTGAAAGAAGGGCATATCAACAAAGATATATTCAATCATATCAATGAATTACTCGCATCTGAGATCGGAAATATTGCTAAAGCAGATCATATTATTGAAGTACCTGGATTGCCAAAAACACGTTCAGGCAAGATCATGAGAAGAATCTTACGTTCTATTGCGAAAGGTGAAGAGATCACTCAAGATATATCAACGCTTGAAGATCCGGCTATCGTTAAGCTAATTGAAACTACTGCAAGAGAAGCATAAGCACTCCTCTTCATTATTCCTCATTCCCCGACTGTGTTGGGGAATAACATACTTTAACACATTATGATTTTTCCATCAACTCTTTTACTTTCAGCAGATCAGCAAAAACATCTTTCTTTGCACTTGGATTTCTCAGTAAATAACTTGGATGATAGGTAGGTATGATCGTATAGCCATTTTGTTTATGTACTGTACCTCTGATCTTACTTATGTCTGTATCATCACCCGTTAGATAATGATATGCTGTTGCACCCAGTGTTACGACCAGTTTTGGCAGTATAAGTTCTATCTGCTTCATTAAATAGGGTTGGCAAGTATGAGCTTGAATAGGCGTAGGTATGTCGTTATTAGGGGGTCGACACTTCACAATATTGGTAATATACACATCATTTCTAGAAATGTGTAATACATTTTCTATCATCTTGGTAAGTAGTTCACCTGAACGCCCCACAAAAGGTTTACCTGAACTGTCTTCCATTGTACCAGGGGCTTCCCCAATAAAAAGTATATCAGCATGTGGATCACCTTCACCAAATACGACTTTGTGACGACTTTTACTAAGCTCACACAGATGACACTCTATTGCCTGCTTTTTTAAAGACTCAAGTGTATTTGGAAGGGTAAAATTTTGTTTTTCTTCTTTGTATGGCGTCACTGATGTATACTTATATCCTAGCTGTTTGAGCTGATAAAGTTGTTTGAGTAAAAGTGCATTTCGGAGGTTTTTCATAGGAGTATTATACTCCCAAAACTCTTAATATGTTCTCTTATGGACATGAGTTATTTTGTATATAATACAGTGCGGTAGAAAGCATCGTTTCATTTTCATCACCCATGATATGAGTGATGTCATCTTCAGCAATGCATGTAGTAGGTATACCATCAAAACTAGTGGTTTCATCCGCATTATTTTTCACAAAGAAATTGATAAGAAAATAGTAGTTAATACCATAAACCCTACCAGTCATACCCACAGGTTTTCCATGTGTAACATCTCCAACAGTTATAATGTTACTCACTCCGAGGTAAGGAACAAGAGCATTGATAACCGCTTCACTGGCAGAGGCTGAATCTTTTGTTGTAAGAAAAAAGACACGTTTCATAGTAAGTTCATTACCATCTTGCATATCGGCATCCTCAAATGCATAGCTGGAATTATTCTGTTTATAATTTACATTCCAGTCCAGATACATTTGTCTTTGACTGGCATAGGCATTGGTAATGTTATCAAGTAAAGCACTGGCTGTTGCGATTGAACCACCGCCGTTGTATCGCATATCTATCACGAGTTCATTTATATTTTCATTATAAAATGTCGTGAATATACTCTCAAATTCAGAAACAGAACTCTCTGTAAAAGAGTCATAACGCAAGTATCCTACCTTTTGAGTGCTTTGTGTTATTATTTTTCCCAGTGATACATTAAAACTATATTCATTTGGTGTTACAGTGACATCTATCGGAATCCCGTCTCTTACTATTGTAAAGGTAGTTGGGACATTCAGATTTTGGCTTGCCTGGCTTAGGAGTAGGTGTGTAACAGATTCTCCATTAATTTCCACAATCTGATCTCCTCGAAATAATTTTCCATAGGCTGGTGCATTGATACGTACATAATAAATGAAAAAATCAGTTCTATACCCAAATCCAAATCCTGCAGTCTTTTGATTGGTATAATCGGTATACTCCTGTTGTGTCATGGTGAAGCTCCACTGGTCAGGGGGATCATTACGCAGTGCATTGATCATTTCCTGTGCTTGTGTAAATTGTGCATAATCTACATTTGATGCTACCTGGTCGTACCATAAATATTCGTTTAAAAATAAATTATGTAAAAATTGTTTCTCATCCAAAGAAAATATTTGTACTTCTTCATCTGAAGAAGTACTGGAACCACAAGAATTCAATAATAAAGTGATAGAAAGTATAAAGAATAGGGGAAATTTATGTGTCATTGAAGAAGACCTTTTGTAATTACTTTCTGCATAGTTTTGTAAATAATTATATCTAAAAATAAATTCTGCGATGAAACTACACTTGAGGATTATAAAAAAGAGAAGGTTGATGAGCAGCAAGGCTTACATAAAAAGGGTATTGACTGGTAGAGAAAGCCAGAGATTTCTCTCTTGCTTCTTTGGTGCTGTTTATTGTTAAGACGTATAAAGTTACCTATCAAACTTCCTATAACTCTTTAACAATAGCTTATGGTTCTTGCATCCTAACATTTCACCAAGAGCACAAGCCTCACGGAAAAGCGCTCTCACAACTGAAGTGTCATGACCTGGACCCTGCACCTCATAATACAAAACCCCAAGATCATAACACCCTAAACCACTGCCACCTTTACAACCCTTGTAATAGAGTTCTTCCGCTTTGCTGTGATCTTCTTTTATTCCTTTACCATACTGATACATATGACCAAGATTGGTACATCCGATAGCACTTCCGGCATCACAAGCTTTTACATAGAGTTCTATGGCCTTAGTATAATCTTGTTTCGTACCATTGGCAAGTTCATACATCACCCCAAGATCTGCACATGCATTAGCATTTCCGCCATCACATGCTTTAGTGTAATATTCTTTCGCTTTTGCATATTTGTATCCCTTATCATACATAGATCCAAGAGCATAACAGCCGTTAGTATCATTGTTATCACAAGCTTTTTGATTATCTTCAAACTCACCCGCACTCAAACTTATTCCGCTCAATAGCATTATTACCGATAGTAATTTTTTCATTTCTTCTTCCTTCATTATATTTTAAATTATACTTTCACTGTATTTGGTTCAGCTTAATGGCTCTTAATTAAAAGTATTTACATTTGATATTAACCATTTCATGGTTGTAAAAAAATATACTTTCAATTCAGTAGTTATTTAACCCAAAGTAACATCAAGATACATCATCAATATAAATCCGGCAATAAGACTATTGACTGCCATATCTCTGTTTCCGTGCTTTTGAATGTCAGGTATGATCTCATAAATGATGACATAAAACATAGCTCCTGCAGCAAATGCCAATCCTAGAGGAAGGATAAAGCCCAAATAACTCACGGTAAATACCCCTAAAATGGCTGAAACAGTTTCTACAATTCCAGAGATACCCACACCTATAATAGCGATCTTTTTACTGTATCCGATACTTAAAAGCGCAAGCCCCACTGCTAAACCTTCAGGAATGTCTTGTAGTCCTATACCCAGAGTCAAACTAAAGGCTTTATGGATGT
Source organism: Sulfurovum sp. (assembly GCA_026193735.1). Classification (GTDB taxonomy): domain Bacteria; phylum Campylobacterota; class Campylobacteria; order Campylobacterales; family Sulfurovaceae; genus Sulfurovum. Next base: position 2,193 of record JAPHUJ010000061.1, on the reverse strand, counting down.
CTTCTTGTCCATATCCCATACCTACAGCAAGTCCTTCTGGAAAATTATGCAGTGTAATGGCAAATATAAAGATCCATACTCTTTTGACCAGATCACTTTTTCCAGTTAAAGAACTTTTCAAGTGCAGCTGCATATAGTATTCAAAATCAAAATATCGACTCACAACTTTGATGAACCCTATACCCATAAGCATAGAGACAGACACGATGGTCACTGACCAAAAAGGTGAAACACCAAATACAGTTTTACTTTCATTTAGTGCGGGCAAAAGTAAAGAAAAAGTTGTAGCAGCCAGCATGATCCCACCACTCATACCAAGTAGTAAATCTTGTTTTCTTTGGTCTATATCTTTAAATAAAAGTAGGGGTATAGCACCTAAGAAGGTCATAAGACCTATAAGTATACCAGCGAATGTACCTTGCCAGATATTTGATAAGTGTATGATACTTTCCATTTTAAATCCTATACATTATTGTAGCAGATAGTATGTAATTTAAAAAATGTAGAAAATAAGGTTTAGGGGTACAATTTTGCACAATGTATCTTGACAAGCTTTGCAAGGATACCCCCTTGCTTGTAAGTAATCATTTTATTTACTATCTTGCACAAATGATAAATATGTATTGGTTTTATAAAAGTTGATCTAATATATAATTCTTTAAAATAAATATGACATGAATGTGACAATGTCATGATATAGTACTTTGTACTGAAATTTATTTCAACATAATATTTAAGGGTACAAAAGCCATTAAATTTCTCTATAGTGTAAATTCCTTACCTTGTCCAAAAGATGAATATTTAATGGTTTTATAAAAATTGATTTAACTACATGTAAACTAAATTCACTTCTAGGTACTCTTTCTGTAAAAATAATGATGGATAAATTTATCTTGTTCAAAAAGTTTCACTATTAATAAACGAGAGAAAAACTTTTATTAATTTTAAAATAGGTTAGAGTAGAATGATAATGAGTGCTAAATAGGTGCTAAAAGTATTTTTATAAGTTTGTGCAGTAGGCTATAAAGCCTTACTGCATGAAGAATATTAAGCTTCTACTACTGGTACTTCAACTTCAGTACCTTCCCAGATACCATGCTTAGTACAGTAACCATGTGCAACAAGTTTAAGTTTTTTACCTGTTGGGATAATGGTAAATGTAGTTGTGTTGTGCGCTTTGATGTTACCAAGTGTACCTGGAACATAAGAAGCTTGAGCAAGTTTTGTTTCACCGTTAAAAAGTGTAATTGACTCAATGTAGTGATCAAAGTCATCAGGATGCGTATATTCGTTACCCATCTTAACTGTTACTTCAAATGGTTGACCAGCAGTTGCTGTATCTGCACAAGAGATAAACGGTGAGTGTCTATCTATAAGGTCTTTTTTTGCTTCTCTATCTATTTCGCTGATGTCTACGTATTTGTTAATTGTTGGCATATTATTTCCTTTTTTATTGTTTTGAGAATTTTATTATAGCACAAGTAAAATTAAATAGGATAAAAATAGTCTTATTTATTTAATTTAATTAAACTTTCCAAAATAAAAATCAAAAAAGAGTCGAATCCTATAGTTTGGTTCATAATCATACTGTTTATCAAAACTCACAGAAGGTCGAACTTCATAATAAAACCATTTACGCAAAATATTTTCCCTCCAACTTAAACTTGTGACATAACTGTTGATACCACCATATGGTTTTGACTGAAAAGGTTCGACACTATTGCCAACTGTATACTGATACTTTGTGTTACCATAAAAAGATTGTGCAATACCATAGCCAGTGTATTTTTTTATTCCTTTATAATATTGGAGGGAAAGAGCATAGTCCATACCATCTATGTCTTCTTGGGTTTTCCGGTAAAGCTGTATTCTCAGTAGTGACTTTTTACCTACTTCCTTATCAAAGTAAATATTTGTATCTTCTTCAAATTTATTATCAGTTGAATATTTAAATAACTGAACTAAATCTATAAGCCATTTATCGGTTTTGAAAGGTATATTGTACCTGGCTTTCACAAAAGGATCTATTCCCCCTAAACCGATCGAATATCTGGATTTTATCCAATTTTCTTCTTCAAAATAATGTATACCTATATCTGGTGATCCATTATCATTTCCTGACTTGTCTTGTAATATGTCATTAGCATTATCCAAAGTGACGTTTTCAACAAATATTTTAAGATTTTTCTTACT
>JAPHUJ010000163.1 GCA_026193735.1 Sulfurovum sp. | reverse complement strand
AGATCAGTGTGATAGCCAATCCTTTAGCCCCTGCTCTTCCTGTACGACCTATACGGTGTATGTAGTCACCTGTAACGTGAGGGATGTCGTAGTTCATTACTACACCTAAGGTAGGTATATCCAGACCCCGTGCTGCTATGTCCGTAGCAACCAGTACACGTATTTTTCCTTCTTTAAACCCTTCTAATGCCCTACTTCTATCTCCTGAGCTTTTCCCCCCGTGAATGACCGCGGTGTTAAGTCCTGAAAGGTTTAGTTCTTTACTCACTTCATCTGCTACTTCTTTCTTACGTACAAACACAAGTACTTGTTGATAATTTCGTGAACCTATGAGATAAGAGAGCAACTCTGATTTCTTCTCTTTCTCTACGGGGTAAACTATCTGCTCTACTGAACTCGCAGATGTACCCATACTGTCTACTTCTATGAGTTTTGGTTTTTCAAGTATCTGTTCTGCTAGTCTTTTGACACTTCCGGAAAGTGTCGCTGATATGAGTATATTTTGACGTCGTTGTGGTAAATGTTGAAGAATTTTTCCCACTTCATGTACAAAACCCATATCTAAAATAGTATCTGCTTCATCTAGAACAAGGTAATCTACACTTTCAAGGTTTACATTTTTTTGATTGATATGTTCAAGCAAGCGTCCGGAAGTAGAAACAATAATATCTGCACCCAGTTTAAGTTTGTTGGCTTGTGCGGTTAAGTTGGCCCCTCCATAAAGCACTATGCTTTTTAGAGGTAAATATTTTCCATATGATTCAAAAGAAGCATGTACTTGACGAGCAAGTTCACGTGTAGGCACAATTATCACTGCTTTAGGATAATGCTGACCTGTTACAAACGTTTTAGATAGTTCATGGAGTATAGGTAAAGCAAATCCTGCCGTCTTTCCCGTACCCGTTTGTGCTCCAGCCATAATGTCACGGCGTGTAAACATAGCTGGTATAAGCTCTTTTTGGATCGGGGTGGCATTACTGTAACCTTTCTCACTCAATGCTTTGAGGAGTTCAGATGACAATCCTAAAGTCGAAAGGGACATATATGTATCCTGTTTTATTTATTTTCTTTTTCATCAGTGAGTCTTCTTTGTAGACGCATTTTTTGCTTTGCCACTTCTCTCATATCTGCATCACTGTCACTCTCATCAACGATTTCTACGCCAAGAATAGTCTCTACACAGTCTTCAAGTGTTACGATACCCTCAGTCTGGTCATAGCTGTCAAGGACGAGAAACATATGCTCTTTTTTCTTAATGAACAGATCAAGTGCTTTAGACACAGGTAAGTTTTCTGAGAGTTTAAAGATATCTTTTTGTATCGTGTTTAACGCTACACTATCATCTTTAAGCCCTTGTTTAAAGATCTTTTTAGTCATGACTATACCTGTAATATTTTCAATGCTCTCATCATAGACCGGTACTCTTGAAAACTTAAATATCGCTGGTTCATTCTCAACTATATCTTTAATACTTCTACTTCCATCTAAGGCAAAAACAACTGTTCTGGGCGTTAATATCTCTTTGATCTTTATCTTATCAAGAAGAAGGATATTTTCGATCACATCAGACTCCTGCTCCTTAAGTACTCCATCATCTTCACTATGTAATGTACTTTGAATAAGCTCTTCTTTAGTCAAACTCATCGTGTCAACACCTTTGCTTATACGATTGGTCACAAAGAGCGTTAAAATGATAACAGGGTACGTGATCCAAATGAAAAAATGAATCACATATGCAGCAGTAGGTGCTAAAGACTTCCAATACACTGCACCTATGGTTTTAGGGATGATCTCAGACAGAAAAAGAATAGCAAATGTCAAGACAATAGACACATAAAATACCGCACCCGCTCCGTAAATACTTTCTGCTTGAGCACCCACTGCAGCTGCACCCAAAGTATTGGCAATCGTATTGAGTATTAAAATAGAAGATAAAGACTTGTTTATATTACTTTTATGACTTCTTAAAAGTCTTCCTGCCATATGCTGATCTTTTTCAAGAATCGAAATATATGCCATGTTAGTAGAGAGTAAAACAGCTTCTAAAATAGAACAGATGAACGATATTACCACAGCCAAAGTGAAATAGAGAATTAACAGATCCATGTATGTAAAATTACCTTTATAATAATATGATGCTCGCTAGACCCAAGAAAGAAAAGAAGCCTACAACATCCGTCACAGTTGTAAGGATCACTGTACTTCCGATGGCTGGGTCAACTTCCATTTTTTTAAGGAATAATGGTACCATGGAGCCAAAGAATCCTGCACTCAACAAATTGATCATCATAGAGAGCGCTATAACAATGCCAAGCATTCCCTTATCAAACCAGACTGAGGCTACAATACCCATGATTATAGCAAAAATGAGACCATTTGCAAGAGAGAGTATAACTTCTTTTTTTATGGTACGATATGCATCATTTTTAGCAATATCACCAAGAGCAAGTTGACGTACTACAACGGTAAGACTTTGTGTACCCGCATTCCCTCCCATAGAAGCAACGATAGGCATCAAAATTGCCAAGGCAACAATACTCTGTAATGTTTCTTCAAATAGCCCAATGACCAGTGATGCTGCGATTGCAGTAATAAGATTGACACTCAACCATACTGCACGTACTTTACCTGCTCTAAAAATATCCTCATCGTCTTCCGCATCATCATCGACACCTGCAAGGTGATACATTTGATCTGTTGCCTGCTCATTGATAATGTCATATATATCATCAGAAGTAATACGGCCAAGTAACATGCCTTTAGCATCGACAATAGGCATAGAAGATAGATCATATTCTTGAAATTTTTGTACAATATCATGAATATCATCATGATCATTTCCAGCAATAGGTTTAAACTTTTCAGGATTTTCTTTAATATTTTCTTCTAAAGTGGTATTGAAATTAAAAATAAGAAGATGCTCTAACCCTATACCGTAACGTAAAATCTTTTTTTTATCAGTGACAAAAAGATAATTAACATTCTCAAGTTGATCTTTTTTTCTTAGTTTTACAAATGCCTT
>JAPHUJ010000199.1 GCA_026193735.1 Sulfurovum sp. | reverse complement strand
ATGCGAAAGACGTTAAGTTCTTGACGTGCCACATCTTTAGCCCCCATAAATATTTCACATTCCAGTCCAAAAAGTGCAGCGACAGTAGCTGTAGCTACGCCATGTTGACCTGCACCAGTCTCCGCGATGACTTTTTTCTTGCCAAGTCTTTTAGCCAAGATAGCCTGTGCTACGGTGTGGTTTATCTTGTGTGCACCTGTGTGATTCAAGTCTTCACGCTTAAGGTAGATCTTTGCATCGAGCTCTTTGGAGAGGTTCTCTGCAAAGTAGAGTGAAGAAGGACGACCTACGTAGTTTTTGTAGTAGTGGTCCACTTCCGACCAAAAGTCTTCATCAAAACGTACTGCTTCATAGTCAAGTCTGAGCTGTTCAAGTGCCGGCATAAGTGTTTCAGGTACAAAACGTCCACCATAGCCTACCTGACCATTTTCTATACTGCCAAAATGACCTAAGTCATCCGGATCATTTTTGCTTGGCTTTGGTATATATATTTTTTTGTGTAAGTGCATATAAATGTCTCCTGTATAAGAAGCAAAGCTCCTTATAAATTCCTCTCACTGAAGCTTTATCTTTTGTAAGAGGAAACATATAAATTATTTTAGGAGATTATATCGTAGGGGAGGTTAGAAATCGCCTTTTTTTGAGTAAATGGGTTTTACTGCATTAAACGATATAAGCAATCTCAGCCTGTGAGTCCAGTCTCATAGGGGGTCCCCAGAATCCAATGCCGCTGTTAACATAGATATGGCTGCCATTATGGAGTTTATGCAGCCCTTTGACATAAGGTTGTTGCAGTCTGACCAAATATTCGAAAGGCCAGATCTGTCCACCGTGTGTATGACCGCTGAGTATCAGTTCAGGTGTATAGGTTCCAAGCTCTTCTATGTATTTTGGTTGGTGAGCTAAAAGTATTGTTTTATAGGCATTGTTGCATCCTGAAAAAGCTTTATGAATGTCAGGTGGAAGAAGCTTCATACGATAACCGATGCGATCGGTGACACCTACGACATTAAGTTTGAGTGTATCAATCGTAATGTTTTCATTAAGTAGTAGTGTAATATTTGTAGTTTTGATGAAATCTATGATCTTCAATGGATCATGAAAATATTCGTGATTACCCAAAATATAATAAATACCATGTTTGGAAGAGATAGCATTCAGTTCCATCACTGAATCTTTTACGTATTCAAGAGCAGTATCTATAAGGTCTCCGGTGATGAAAACGATATCCGGTTTAAGTGCGTTTATCTTTAATACAGAGGCTTTGACAAAATCTTTGTCTATCAGACCGCCTATGTGCAGATCACTGATCTGTACGATGGAAAAATCAAAATGATCAAACTCCACCACATTCACCACAGGTTCTTTCATCCCCTCATAGGCACCGGCACTTACATAAGAAGTAGAGAGTGCGAACATAGCAGCATCACCACTTTTTTTGATGAATTCTCTTTTTGAACTGTCGACATTTTTTAGCGTTTTATGAAACAGGTGAAGAATCTCATGAAGGATCAAATACATAAGAAGTACAAAAGATAAACCTATAGATAAAGAGAAGAGATAATAAAGTGTATTGCTAATAATATCTGTATATCGTCCAACTACATACAATAAATTGAAAATAAAGTTTAAGCTTAAGAATGCGGTAAAAGCTTTTTTAATACCTGTGGATACCAAAAGTTTTTTGATGACTCTTGCGTAAAAAAGATAATGCAAAGCAAAGAAGAAGAGAAGAAAAATTGAAAAAAACAGATAAACTCTCATACAGATCACCTCATGAATATTTTGAATTATACTATGTGTTGCTTATGTATTGAGTGAAGTGCGTTATTTGATGAATTCTGTGGCTTTTTCCATCTCATAAAAAGTGTGTATGATATTTTGCATTTTTTCTTCTATCATATTTTGTGCGTCATGGAGCCCACGATTGTAATGGTAAGGACCAATTTCTTTTGAGAAGAAGTCTAAAAGAAACTCTGCATCGAATCCGCCTATCTCTTCTGAAAGTTCTTTTTGAAAATAATGCTGGATCTTATGAACCAGGATCTCTTTTTCTTCATGGGTAAACTCAATATCTGACATTAGTCTATCTCGAGTACCGAATATACAGGAGCTTCTATCCCTTCACTCCCGTTTAAAAATCCAAGTTCCATGATGAAGCAAGCTTCTACACATTTAGCACCTACCTTGTTTATAAGATTGGCGGCTGCTTTGGCTGTACCTCCTGTGGCTATCAGATCGTCGATGAGTAGAACTTTGGACTTTTCTCCTGTACTACAACATCCATTTTCACCAAAAGCATCGATGTGTATCTCTACTTCATCAAAGCCATACTCCAGGCTATACTTCTCAGCTACTGTAGTGTAGGGTAGCTTTCCTTTTTTACGTACAGGTACAAAACCTACGCCCAGTCTGTCAGAAAGTATAGAGCCAAAGATGAAGCCTCTTGCATCTATACCTGCAATGTAGTCTAAGTCGTAAGATCTATAACGGTTTTCCAGGTGGGTCATGAGTGTGTTTAGTGCTGTGGTATTAGAGAGTAGGGTACTGATGTCTTTGAAGATAATGCCAGGTTTTGGGAAGTCTGGAATGTCTCTTATGCTTCCCAATATAATATTTTTTTCTTCGGTTGTTAATATATTCATTTTATTTGACTTCCTCTTGTTTGTATTGTGGCGATGTTGTTCTCTTTACTTTTCTAGAAAAGTAAAACAAAAGTTGTCACTACTCTCGAATCGCTTCTCTTTCAATGGCGTTTGCAGTGACAAGACAGACGTCGTCTGATTTAATAGATGATGCCTGAAGGAATTTATCCTAGATCAGCACCGAAAGCACAGCCTTCTATTTTGGCTACACGTCCGGCATGTCTGCCACCTTCAAATTCTGTATTTGCAAAAGCTTCTATCATGTCTTCTATGACGCCTTTCCCTACTACACGTTCACCAAAACAAAGGATGTTCGCATCGTTATGTTGTCTTGTGAGTTTGGCTGTATAGTGGTCATGACAGAGTGCAGCACGTATACCAGGTACTTTATTTGCAGCCATAGAGATACCGATACCTGTTCCACAGATAAGGATGCCAAAACTACCTTCATCTGAAAGTACCGCTTCTGCACATTTT
>JAPHUJ010000300.1 GCA_026193735.1 Sulfurovum sp. | reverse complement strand
CGAACACTCATTACTTCTGGAAATTTTGACAAGTTCTGGTGTAGGAACTTGTATAGAACTATAAGGTAGATATTATGTTTAAAAAATTATTGGCTGTTTTACTCACAACACTCTTTCTTTTTTCTGTGCTAGAGGCAAAAGAACAAGCAAAGAAAAAAGTGATCAAAAAAGAAGTATACAAAGCAGTATGGGATAAGACGTATGGTGGAGATGACGGAGATATCGCACAGGGTATCGTAGCACTGGAAAATGGCGAAAGTGCTCTGATCGGTACATGTAGATCATTTGACGCACAACGCACAGATATCTGTGTATCAAGAATGGATGCAAAGGGTGAGATATTGTGGCGCTTGTTGCTTGGTGGAGCAAAAGAAGATGAAGGTAAAGCCATAATCCGTGCAGCAGACGGCAGCCTCATCATACTTGGAAGTTCTAAGTCCTTTGCTAAAAACTATGACAGAGATCTTTATGTAGCAAAAGTCTCTCCTGATGGTAAGCTGGTATGGAAGCAAACTGTTGGTGGTGACCGTGATGAGTTTGCCGGTGGTCTAGCAGGAACAGATGATGGTGGTGTGCTTGTGGTGGGTGACAGCAATTCATTTGGTAATGGGTATAAAGATGTATATATCGCTAAACTTGATAAAAACGGAAAAGTGCTCTCATCGTATATTATGGGTGGAGAAAAAGAAGATAGTGCAAAAGCATTGACACGTACTGCAGATGGCAATATGATGTTAGTGGGGTATCGTGAGCCTGAACGTGCTGGAGATACAGATTTTTTTGTGGTTAAATTAGACCAAAACGGAAAGAAGATCTGGACTAAAACCTATGGACAGGAGCAAGCAGACAGTTTAAACAGTGTGACAGCTACAGTAGATGGCGGTATAGTGGCAACAGGTTCAACACGTTCATATGGAAGTGAACAAACAGACATGTCAGTGATAAAGTTTGATACAGACGGTAACATAGTTTGGCATAAGATCTATGGATTTAAATACTATGAATACGGCAATGCAGTAAGTAGCACAGATGATGGCGGTGTTATGGTTGCCGGAGGTACTACGACTCTGGGAAAAGGTGATCATAGTGTTTATATGATCGCACTTGATAAATCCGGAGAGCTTATATGGTCTCATGTGTATGGAGATAGAGGTAAAGATACAATGAATGCAATTGCACGTATGGATGATGGAAGTATGGTTGCAGTAGGTGGGAGCGACAGTTACAGTAGAGCTACAAAATTTTATATGTTAAAAATAGATAAACAAGAAAAACCGATAACCGTTAAAGTAAATTAAGTATCTTGATGCTATAATTCCTTATACGGTTATACTGTATTGAAAAAGCCAAGTTCATCGCGAGGTGGGTACGGAAAGTTATGGGTCTCACGCAGATCGCCAGACTACCAATAGAGATATAGACTCATCTATCTTCTTAGAAAGTTTCATTTCTTCTATTATTTAAGTATTTTAGTGTTCAGTTTTCTTCTATAATTTAAATTTGGTTGACATTCTTTTCCCTAAAAAAATTCTTCTTCTCCTTGAGTTGTAGAGTAAACAGACACTAAATACTTATTTTTATCCCTCTTTCATTTTACTTCACGAATTCCCATAACCCTTAGCTTATTTGGCTATAATAATAACTAATATAAACATAGGATAATATAGATGCAATTTATTGAGACACGTGGAAATGACGGACAAAAACCTTCATCCGTACCATTTTCAGAAGCGATACTCAGCCCAAGTGCCAGTTTTGGCGGGTTATATGTACCACAAGAACTTCCAAGATTAGATACAGAATTTTTAGAGGGACATCTCTCTAGTCATTATAAAACATTGGCATTAGACTTTTTAGAACGATTTGGCATAGATATCGAAAGAGAAGTACTTGAAGAAGCTTTAAAAAGATATGATGCTTTTGATGATCCTTCAAACCCGGTACCACTGTCACAAATAGAAGAGGACTGTTTTGTCTCCGAGCTTTATCATGGACCGACAAGAGCCTTTAAAGATATGGCATTACAGCCTTTTGGTTATGTATTAAGCAAACTTGCACAAAAAAGAGGTGAACACTATCTTATTATGGCAGCGACCAGTGGAGATACCGGTCCTGCTACACTGGAAACATTTAAAAACCAAGAGGGTGTTCAGGTCGCTTGTCTTTACCCGGATGGAGGAACGTCGGATGTTCAAAAACTTCAAATGGTCACAGAAGATGCTTCAAACCTTAAAGTCATTGGAGTTGAAGGTAATTTTGACGATACACAAAACACACTGAAAGATTTACTTGCTTCTGCAGATTTCAAGGCAGAATTAGAAGAGAGAAATATCAAGCTTTCAGCGGCAAACTCTGTAAACTTTGGGCGTATAATCTTTCAAATTATTTATCATATTCATTCATACTTGGAGTTGGTACGTAAGAAGAATATTAAAATGGGAGAGAAGATCTATCTGGTTGTCCCTAGTGGTAACTTTGGTAATGCTCTAGGTGCATATTATGCAAAAAAAGCAGGGCTTCCTATAGAAAAAATTCTTATTTCCTCAAATATTAATAACATTTTGACAGATTGGATTCGCAATGGAGCTTATGATCTAACAACAAGAGAGCTTATCCAAACAGAATCCCCTGCTATGGATATATTGAAAAGTTCAAACGTTGAGCGTATTATGTTTGACAAATTTGGTGCTGCACGTACTAAAGAACTTATGGAAGCATTGGCAAATGACGGTAAGTATCAACTTACCGCTGATGAACTTGCATTGTTACGTGAAGATTTTGACGCTTCTTTCTCAGATGATGAAGAGTGTGAAGCAGTTGTTGGTGAATATGCAAAAAAAGGGTATATTATGGACCCTCATACGGCTACGTGCATGAGAGCCTATAAAACACTAAGAGAAAAAAATCTAAAAACAGTAGTGTACTCTACCGCTGAATGGACAAAGTTCAGTCCGGCTGTTTCAAAGGCATTGGGTCATGAAGTAAAAGATGATGTAGAAGCATTGAAGTGGGTGAGTGAACATACAAATGTTACGGTACCACCTATGATAAATGGTTTATTTGACAAACCGATCATCCATACTGTTGTAGTTGCAAAAGAATCCATTAAAGGAGAGATGTTAAACTTTTTATAGTTTATCATAACGTAATGTTCAGAAATTATTTAACACTTTTACTATTCTTCTTTTTCATATTTGAGTCTGTTTTTGCAAAAAATATTGTAGATTGCAGGGTTGTCACAGGGGGTACAACAGAGTGTTACCCTTATGGCTCTAAACTTATACGGGCTAAAGAGATTAAATATAATAGGGTTAGTAAAAAGTTAATTATCTCTAAGACATTGCCTGTTCCCCAAAAATCTACTTTGAAAGTCATATCTGTAGAAGATATGATAGAAAAATATGTAAAAGTTGAAGACTCTTTACGTTTTAAAGGGAGTGATCAAATACCTTTAAAACCTAAGATCGTGGTAGAAGAGAGAAGAATTCATAAAGTACCATTACATATTGAAAAAGAACGCTTAGAACAAAAAAAACCTGAAAAGCCTAAAATAATATATGGGAAATACATTGTTATAAAAGGTGATGTTCTTAGTAAATTAGCAAAAAAATTTGGCTTAAAAACAAAAAAACTTGCAAAATTCAATGGACTTAAAAGCAAGGATACCTTATATGTAGGGCAAAAGCTAAAACTCCCTTTTGAACAAAAAAAGGTTGATGCATTGGCATCAGCGAAGTATAAAGTTGAGGATGGAGATACGCTTATTTCTATTTCGGAAAAGTTTGATCTTGATCCTAAGGCTTTAGTGAAGTTTAATCATATTAAAAGTAATACAAGCATACGTACAGGAAAAATTATAAAGCTTCCACTTCCTTATGTCTTAGCACAAAAGAAAAAAGCTGAAGAGAGAAAGAAGAGACTTGCAGCGCAGAGAAAAAGTGGAAAAGTAAATCTACTTCGAGAATTTGGAACACGAAAACTTCGTGTTACTGCCACAGCATATAGCTCACATAAAGGTCAAACAGACAGTACACCTTTCTTAGCTGCATGGAACAACCGTCTTCGTCCAGGGATGAAAGTCATTGCAGTATCTAGAGATTTACTGTCAAAATATGGAATGCGTAATGGAACAAGAGTACGTGTAGGTGGATTGCCAGGGTACTATAGAGTACTAGATAAAATGAATAAACGTTACAAAAAGCGTATCGATATTTATACGGGGGTAGATAGAAGAAAAGCACTACGTTGGGGAAGACGAAGTGTTATGATATACTGGTAATTAAAGAGACTCAAATATCTCTAAAACTTCCAAATATCTGTCGCTTTTTTCTTCATATAATGTTTCAAGTTTAGACAATTCATCACTAAGTGTAGTCAGGCCTTTCTCCTGATAACACTTAGGGTCTTGTAAGCATGCATTGAGTGCAGCTATCTCATCTTCCAAGGCTTCTATCTCATCAGGTAATTTATCGTAGTCCTGCTGTTCTTTGTAGCTCAGTTTAGTCTGTTTCTTCTGCGTGACTGCTTCATCTTTTTTACTGGTTACTTTGACTTCTTGTTCCAGAACCTCAAGTTCTTTCATCTCTTTTTCTATTTCCAAGTACTCTGTATAGGTTTGATATGACTCTTCAACCACGCCATTCCCTTTAAATATGAAGAGCTTAGATGCTATCTTATCTATAAAGTAACGATCATGTGAGACAAAGAGGATGGCTCCCGGAAAGTTAATGAGTTTTTCTTCCAAGATATTAATGGTTTGTATATCCAGGTCATTGGTAGGTTCATCCAAAATGAGGCAGTCTACTTTTTTGGCTAAAAGGAGTGCAAGTGCCACACGGTTTTTCTCTCCACCTGAAAGCACACCAATCTTTTTGTCTAAAAATTCTTTTGGAAAAAGAAAAGACTTTAGGTAACCATAGACGTGAAGGTTTGCGCCTTGTACTTCTATATGGTCCCCACCATCAGGACAAAAAGTCTCTATGAGCGTTTTGTTGTTGTCAAGCATTTCCCGGTGTTGGTCAAAATAACCTATGGAAAAATCTCCTTGTTTGATGACACCACTGTCAGGCTTTATACGTCCAAGCATAAGCTTTAAAAGAGTAGATTTCCCTGCGCCGTTGATCCCCACTATGGCTATCTTGTCTTTTTGTAAGATACGTGTAGTAAGGTTTTCTATGAGTTTCTTTTCTGGGACCGAATAAGACATGTTCTCTAGTTCAAAAAGCATCTTTTTACGTGATACACCTTCATCACGGTTAAAGTGTTTTTTCTCACGTTCAAGTTCTACCATCATCTTACGAATGAGAGTAGGGTTTTTCTTGGCTTCATCTCGAAGGTCAAAAACACGTTTTTTACGTCCCTGGTTGCGCTTTGCTCTGGCTTTTACACCTTTCCCCAACCAGGCTTCCTCTTGCTTGAGGAGTCTTAGCAGGTTATCATGTCCTTTTTGCAGTGAGTGCATCCGCGCTTCTTTTTGTTCAAGGTAGTTCATGTATCCACCCGTATAACTCACCAGTTCTTGATTGTCAACTTCCACAACACGTGTGGCGATGGTATCAATGAAATGTCTGTCGTGGGAGATGAAAAGTAAGGTAAAGTTCTCTTTGAGAAGTATCTCTTCTAAAAATTCCACCATATAGACATCAAGGTGGTTGGTAGGTTCATCAAGAAGAAGCACATCTGGTTTTTTGAGTATAAGAGAGGCCAGTGCAACACGACGTTGTTCGCCACCCGAAAGGGAAACTACAGGACGGTGTTCATAGTCTTTGAGATGAAACTCCTGCATGACACGTTCTATCTTGTCATCAAGGTTCCAGGCATTGTGATGGTCCAGAAATGAGGTGACTTTTTCTAGTTTCTTGAGTAGTACTTCATTTTTAAAATCTTCTGCAACTTTAAGACTCAGTATATCATATTCATCTTTAGCTTTTTTTAACTCTGTAAGTTCATTGAGTATGGCTTCTCTGACTGAAAGGCCTGGATCAAAATGAGGCTGTTGTGCAAGCATTTCTATATGTACAGAATTGTTTACAACTCTCTTCCCTTCGGTGGGTTCTTCTTCCCCCATGATGATTTTCATCAGAGTAGATTTCCCACAACCATTTTGCCCAAGGACAGTGACACGTTCACCCTCATTTAAGTGAAAGTCAACATCATTGAGTAATAGTTTTATGTCGTATTGTTTTTTGATGTTAAAAAGGTCTATGAGTGCCACGTAAGTTCCTTAGCGTTTATTGGCGTAATTATAGCAAATAGAGTGGGGTTTAAGGCTTGATTTGGTATATTTCCCCATTATGCACTCAAGGATAGCTATGCTGGAAATTATTATTATTTTATACTCTGTTTATACCTTTATGAAGATCTATATTTCTCTCATGCAAATAGGTTATATCAACGAAGAAAAAAGAAAAACTCCCGTACTTATGTCCGCAGATAAATATTTAGTTGCAGGAAACTATGCAGTAGCCAACGGTAAGCTTGGACTTGTAAGTACTTTTGTAGATTATCTGGTATTCATTTGGTGGGTATTTGCAGGGTTTGCATGGTTGTCATCTTTTGTTTCTGTAGAAGGAAGTATTCTGCAAGCAGTGGTATTTCTTTTTGGCTTTATTATTGTAAATTTTATTATTGGACTTCCCTTTGAACTTTACCAAAAGTTTAAAATAGATGAAGATTTTGGATTTAACAAGATGACTGCAAAAATGTTTGTAATTGACACTATCAAATCAAGTCTGTTATTTATACTTTTGGGAGGAGCTATTTTTGCACTTTTGGCATGGATCATAAACAACTATGATTCATGGTGGCTTTGGGGCTTTACATCCATGTTCATAGTAGCTGTACTAGCCAATTTATTGGCACCCACTTTTATGGCACTGTTTAACAAGTTCTCTCCACTTGAAGAAGGTGAACTCAAAGAAAAAATAACAACAATGATGAATCAGGCAGGGCTCAAAAGTGACGGTATTTTTGTGATGGATGCCAGTAAACGAGACAGCCGTCTTAATGCATTTTTCGGTGGACTCGGTAAGAGTAAACGTGTCGTACTTTTTGATACACTTTTGGAAAAGTTAAACACCAAAGAATTACTTGCCGTACTGGGACATGAACTGGGTCATTTCACGCATGGTGACATTTGGAAAAACATAGGTCTTATGGGCGTACTTCTCTTTATAGCATTTTATCTCTTCGGTCATTTGCCAGATGCACTTTTTTCTCAAATGGGTGTTGTCCCTGAAGCTGGAGTACAGATAGCGATGCTTATGTTACTATTGCCACTTGTGAGTTTTGTCTTTACTCCATTTATGTCTTATGTAAGCCGTCATAATGAGTATGCAGCAGATGAGTTTGGTTCACAGATGGGTGGCAAGGAAAACCTGGTATCTGCACTCATGAAACTTGTTACAGAGAATAAATCATTTCCAAAGTCACATCCTCTGGTGATCTTTTTT
>JAPHUJ010000015.1 GCA_026193735.1 Sulfurovum sp. | reverse complement strand
TAGAGGTATGCCAGCTTTTTCACAAATGGAACGACCTCCGTCTATCACTGCACTTGCTACATCTGCTGAAAGTTTGTCTATAGGCCAGCCAAAAATAGAAATAGCCATTAAGGGCTTTCCACCCATGGCATAAATGTCACTGAGTGCATTGGTCGCGGCGATCTGACCAAAGGTAAAGGCATCGTCCACAATGGGCATAAAAAAGTCTGTAGTAGAAAGAACCGAAGTTCCGTTCCCCAAGTCAAATGCAGCGGCATCATCTTTGTTTGCATGTCCGACTAAAAGTTGTGGATAATGTATGGATTCTCTGCTTGTTTCCAAGATCTCATCGAGTAACATAGGAGAGATCTTGCATCCACATCCTGCTCCATGACTATACTCTGTTAATTTTACGGATTCCATTTTTATGCCTTGGTTTGGATATACTACTTTAAAGTTGGAACATTATAGCACTCGGAGACTAAATGATAGAGATACCAAATTTTAAAACACTAAACATACAACACATCATATGTGATTATAACGGTACTATTGCCAAAGACGGTATGGTCTTGCCTGAAATAAAAGAGCTGTTCGAGAAATTGTCCAAAGTCTATACACTGCATGTCATTACAGCTGATACTTTTGGAAGTGTGCATGCACAACTTGAAGGATATGATGTCAACATTAAGGTACTCTCAACGGAATATCATACAGAAGAAAAAGCAGCGTACATTAGTAAGTTAGGTAAAAATGCCTGTGTGGCTTTAGGAAACGGAAACAACGATGCAGCTATGCTTTCATCGGCATCAGTAGGTATAGCCGTCATAGGAGATGAAGGATGCGCAAAAGATGCATTCATGAGTTCAGATGTGATCTGTAAAAATATTACTGAAGCACTTTCTATGATCCTTCAGAACAAGCGGCTCATAGCGACATTAAGGAGATAACAGATTTTCAGATCCACTGTTTAAAAAGATCCTATCGTCAATGCTTAGAAGACTTTAACCGTGATGGTTTTGACTCGATCACTTTAAAATTAGAACTGCTTTGAATCTCTTTTAATCTTTGATTCTCCAATCTTCTTCCTCTCCAATAATAACCACCCATCGCACCGCCTGTAGCACTTAACGCCAACAAACCAACCGTGATCATCTGTGCAAAGACAAACAATGCGCCAATGCCTAAAAGACCTGCAAAAGCTGCACCTACTTTAAAGTTGGCCTTTGCATGAATTTTCGTTGCTTCATTAAGAATGTCTTTTTGTGCTGCTTTTTGGACACGTTCTTTGGCACGTTGGGCATTGACACGAAGTTTTTCCCGTTCATTGGCAAACTCATCTTTCGCTTTGCCAATGGCATCTTTACCGTAATGTCCAGCCATAGATGTGAACCAAAAGGCAACAATTAAAGCAATTAACAGCAAAGGTATAACTAAACGCAATAGCTCTGTTATAGTTAATTCATCGGGAGATAAAATTACCAAAGCATACGTTGCTATTTGCGCCAAAATAATGCCAAATAAAAATTTTAAAATTTGCATTCGTATTCCTCCTTTTTTATATCGTTAACCAACCCGCTATCAAAAACCCGACCGAAGCCAATCCTGCAGCTAACAATGCATAAGGCAACTGAGTCCGAACATGGCTGATGTGGTTACAATCTGCTGCCATAGAGGAGATGATGGTTGTGTCTGAGATAGGTGAGGCGTGGTCTCCGAAGATGCCTCCAGAGATGACGGCTGCTATGACTAGAGGTATATGCAGGTCCATCGTTGCCCCTAATGCCAAACCTATGGGCATCATAATCGAAAATGTCCCCCAACTTGTGCCTGTAGAGAATGCTGTAATACTCGCTACCAGGAAGATGAGAAGAGGAATGAGCATAGGAGAGATATTTCCACTGAGGAGATGGGCCAAATACTTGGCTGTACCAAGGTCACCGATAACTTTACCGATGAGCAGAGCAAAAACCATGATCATACCGACTGGTATCATGTCACCTATCCCTTCATAAAGTCCTTTAAAATAGTTTTTGTGAGAGAGTATTTTGCTAGGAACAAAATAGAGGTATATAAAGAGTAGGGTGACGATCACAGCATAATAGACAGAAGTAGAACCAGAACCCTTGAAAATATCACCTTTGCCTGTCAGATAAAGTCCCACAGGTACCATAAGTACCATCACTAAAATAGGTAAAATCATTTTGTATGGTGTGGCTTTGATTTTTCCTACATCTTGAGGTATAACGTAGGATTCAGGGATCGAATACTTCATTGGTCCGATATTAATATTTAAAAATATAACACCTAAAACTATAGCTAAGGTGATCAGTGAATAGAAGTTATAAGGGATAGACGCAATGAGCAAAGAAACAGCATCTCCGGAGATCACTTGAGAGTCTATAGCCGTAATGATAAGACCTAAGAGTAAAGCACCCCAGGCGTTTAATGGGATGAGCGAGCAGATAGGCGCAGAAGTAGAGTCACAGATGTAAGCCAGTTTCTCTCTGCTGACACCGTTTTTGTCACAGAGAGGTTTCGCCACAGTTCCTGCTACAAGAGAGGTGATAGATGATTCTATAAAAATCACAATACCGATGGTATAGGCAAGCATCATAGCTCCTGTTGGAGAGTCTATTCTCTTTGCTTTTTGGCTTAAGAATGCTACGAAACTATCAACAGCTCCACTGATCGTAAGTAGTCTAATGATAGAACCTACCAGGAGTATAAAAAGAAGCGTTTTGGCAATCCATCCTTCAGAAAATAGAGCAATGACACCATCAAAAAGAGCGATGAATGCTTCTATCGGATCATAAGCATTGAGCACCAGAAAACCGGTAAAGATCCCACCGATGAGTGAAACAATTACATCTTTGGTTATAATTGCTAAAATGATAGTTAGTAGCGGTATCGCTATTGAGATTATTCCATATTCCATACAAGTACCCCATAATTGATTAGAAGGATTATAACACAATGAAAAAGATTTTACTCGGACTTTTTTTTACACTCGTGTCATTAAATGCACAAATGCCGAATACAAAACAACTTTTAATAGTTACAGCAGAAAACTGGTCAACTCCCACTGGTAGTTTGCAACGTTATGAAAGAACTGACCATACTTGGAAAAAAGTAGGTAGATCCATAGATATTAAACTGGGTAGAAATGGTTTAGGATGGGGGATAGGGTTACACGAAGTACCCAAAGATGCAAAGATCATAAAAAAAGAAGGCGACGGTAAAGCACCTGCAGGCATTTTTAAACTCAATCAAGCTTTTGGGTATGCTCCCTTTAATATAAACTACCCGTATGAAGTCCACAAAGAGACAGACCACTGTGTAGATGATGTAAACTCAAAACTTTACAACAAGATAGTAGATAGTACCAAAGTAACTGTAGACTATGAGAGTTTTGAGCATATGAAGTTCCCCAAAGACTACTACAAATACGGTATAGTGGTCAATCATAATCATATAAATGAAGAGGGTGCCAAGAGGGGTGCAGGATCATGTATCTTTATACATATCAAGGATGTACCTACCGCTGGTTGTACTGTTATGAGTGAGCGAGATATACAAGAAGTGTTACGTTGGTTAGATCCCAAAGCTGAACCTCTTTTGGTACAGGGAACAGAGGGTGTTGTCAAAGTTTTATGGGAGAGATTAAGATAAATCTTTCTTCTTCCAATTAATAGATACTATACCTTACGTGAAATATGATCTTAGTCCTCTTGTTTGGTAAGGGGTAATCTTTATAGGCGATGCGTATCACGTCTAAAGTATTTTGATCTAAAGCTTCATACCCTATGTGCTTTTTCAGTTTTAGATCCGAAATATCACCATTTGGATGTAGGTAAAAAGAAACAATATTAGTTCCTTGCTGTCTGGTTTGTACGGCAACATTCGGATAGCCGTTTCGGGTAAGCGTTCGCTGGGTGATACCGTGTATCGTACCCAGATTGTTTTCAATGAACTTCTTTTGGGTTGGACTGTATGTATCAAACTCTTTTCCGTAAAGTTGTTTTATCATTCTTGCTCCATAGCTGCCAGAGGATGCTGGTCGGCTTTGCCTGGAAGGATACATAGATGTACCTGTACCCATAAGCGCATTGGCAAGAGGATCACTTGAACGCTTTGGTTGTCTGTATGTTTTTGTCTTTTTGACCACCTGCTTTTTTACAGGTTTTTTGATCTCTTCTTTTTTTACGATTTTTTTTACAGGTTTTGGTTCTATTTTCGTTACATTGTTCTCTTCTGTACTCTTCTGTGCAAAAACCTTTTTACTTTCATCTAAAACTTTTTTCTTTAGAGGTTGTACTTCGGGCTTAGGTTCTACCTTCTTTTCAACTATGGGCGCAGGTATAGGGGGAGTAACTACAGGTTGAGGCAGAGGTTCCGGTTTTACAGATGGAACTACAGGCCTAGGTTTGGGTGCAGGAGGCGTAACTATCTGCTGCAGATTAAGGCTTATTTTCTTATCTTTGCCTTGAGGGGGTAAAAGAGTGATCTCTTTCCAATTCTTAGTAAAGAGTAATAATATAAGTAAATGTAACAATAAAGAGAGTAATAATCCTTTCAGCGTTCTGATGAATCTCTCCTTGTATATAGCCCTAAGTGCCGTTAGTGTATAATCTTTGCAATTATACATTATGAGGATTAATAACATGGCATATGACAAAAGCATAGCAGCATTTAAGGAAGCATATCAAGTGATACCTGGTGGCGTTGATTCACCGGTACGTGCATTTTCAGGCGTAGAGGGAACACCACCTTTCATAGAAAGAGGAGAGGGTGGCTACCTTTTTGATATCGATGGGAACAAATATATAGATTATGTACAAAGCTGGGGACCGCTTATCTTTGGTCATGCAGATGCAGAGATAGAAGCATCGGTGATAGAAGCAGTCAAAAAAGGGCTCAGTTTTGGTGCACCAACAACAGTAGAGACAGAACTTGCAAATGAGATCGTCACACTTTTTGACAGCATTGATAAAGTACGTTTTGTCAGTTCTGGTACGGAAGCAGTTATGTCTGCTATCCGTTTGGCTCGTGGTGTGACAGGTAGAGATAACATTGTAAAATTTACAGGATGTTACCATGGACACTCTGACGCACTTCTTGTTCAGGCAGGGTCTGGTTTAGCTACAT
>JAPHUJ010000332.1 GCA_026193735.1 Sulfurovum sp. | reverse complement strand
GCTTTTCTGATATTACTTGCAATGGTACGCCCCTGTTTAATAGCATCAACAATGACAGAAAGATTATTATCTGCAAGTACCATTTTTGCAGTAGATTTTGCAGCATCAGTGCCACTTCCCATCCCTATACCTAGATCCGCAGCCCTTAGTGCAGGAACATCATTGGCTCCATCACCGGTTACTGCAACGATCTCTCCTTGTTTTTGTAGTATTTTAACGATACGGTACTTATGCTCAGGAAGTACTCTTGCCCAAACGGTAACTTTGGATACTATTTTCTCCAGTGTCTCATCATCCATCTCATTGAGGTCTTCTCCTGTAACAACAAGATCTCCTTCCTTATATATATCAACAGATTTTGCAACAGCTGTAGCGGTTAGAGGATTGTCCCCTGTTATCATCATCACTTTGACCCCAGCTCTTTGTGCTGTTTGAACGGCCTCTAAAACACCTTCTTTCGGAGGATCCAAAAAGCCTACCAACCCTACGATCTCAATTTTCCATTTTTCAATATCGTCTGTTGTATGTTCTCCCATACCCAATGCGATGACTCTTAAACCATTGGAAGCCAACTTATCATGTTCTTTTTCAAGAATCTTAAAATCATCCTGGTTGGTAGCGAACTGTTTGAGTGATTCAAAGGCACCTTTAACAAAGATCTTATGCTCTTTTTCGACTATATTTGAGCTTGCCATCAGTCTATGTTTACTATCAAAAGGATAGAGGTTGATACGTGGGTATATTTCTCTGATATTTTTATATTCTTTCCCCACCCATAGGGCAAGAGCAGTATCTACCGGATCCCCTTTCCCATCTACCGATTCATTTGCAAGTGATGAAACCGTTTGTGAAAAGGTCTCATGGAGAGAGAAAACATCTTTGACTTGTAGTTTGCCCTGTGTGATAGTGCCTGTCTTGTCAGAAGCAATAACTGTAGCGCTGCCTAAGGTTTCAACTGAAGGCAAATGGCGGATATATACTTTTCTGACACTCAGTGTCATTGCACCTATCGTAAGCACCAACGTTACGACAATAGGTAAACCTTCCGGTACAGCAGAAACCAATTCAGCAATGACGAGATATATCACTTCGATCAATCCTCTGTCTTGCCAAAGGGCAAGGATGGCAGTTAGCGCGATCATAACAAGTAAGATAACCATATGTTTTTTTATAAAAACTTCCAGTGCTTTTGTTAAAGGTGTGTCGGGAGACTCCTCTTCTGCTTTGCTTGCAATAGACGCGAGATAAGTCTTTTGGGCCGTAAAAATAACAAATCCTTCTGCTTTACCTTTGGTAACTGTTGTACCAGACAGTGCCATATTATCAAGTTCATAAGGAAGTGTTTTCTTGGGTAATGTTAAGTTTGCATCTTTTTGTACAGGTACAGATTCGCCTGTAAGAATGGATTCGTCAATAACTAATCCATTGGAGTCAAAAAGACGTATATCGGCAGGTACGATATCACCTTCACTCAAGATGATGACATCTCCAGGCACAAGCTGAGAAGAAGAAATGGCAAATATCTGATTTTCACGTTTGACCTGTGTTTTACTTTCAGTGAGTTTTTTCAGTGATCTTATAGATGAAAGTGCTTTGACTTCCTGCCAAAATCCAATACATGAATTAATTAGGATAATAAGCAGTATGAGTAGTCCTTCCTGTATATTTCCAAGAAAGAGAGAAAGTGCTGCAGCTGCTATTAGCACATAGACTAAAGGACTTTTGAACTGTGTAAGGAAAAGGATAAAAAGATTATGTTTTTTTTCTTGAATTTCATTTAAACCGTAGATAGAGAGATTTTCTTGTACGGCAAAATTGTTTAATCCCTCTCTTGAGGTTTCCAACTGTTCTGCTAATAATTCAAGTGTTTCAGAATGAGGATACTCTGGGATAGTCATTGCTTTTTCCTATATTTATAATATATTGGATATTTATTAGTGTAACATATTTTGATCATTGTATATATAATATGTTATGTATATAGTGTACAATATAAAAGCTATTTTGATTTGAACCATATATCTAATCAAGATATAATGAAACGAGGTAATAGTATGCGAATCGTAATCATTGGTGGCGGTATAGCCGCCGTTTATATAGCTAACAGTATCAAAAAACTTACATCTGATGCAGATGTGTTGATTGTATCTGAAGAAGCATTTTCACCGTATGACAGGATACATCTTTGTGCACTTGTAGACAAAAGTTCACAGATAGATGAGATCTCTCTACCTGTTGACCCTAGAGTACAGATATCCCTGAACGAAAAAATACTATCTATAGATAAAAAATCAAGAAGAATATTTTCCAAGCACTCCGCTTTCTCTTATGACAAACTTATCATTGCCACAGGCTCAGTTCCCCAAACACTTTTTGACATTACTTCGCTCAAAAATGCTGCTGTTTTTCGCAATGCCGATGATTGTAAAAAAATCAGTGAAGGCATTAACAACAGAGAAGTGGTCATCGTAGGTTCAGGCCCTATAGGTTTGGAGCTTATGGAGACTTTAAATAAAATGCAAAGTGTTAGACATATTACCTTACTGGTACGTAGTGATTCTCTGTATGACAAAAGTCTTTCACCCCAGGCAAAAAAAGAAATAGAATCTTCTTATTTCAAAAGTGGAAAGATAACAATCTCGTATGAAGATGAAATTGTTGAAAAACAGATCGAAAATGATGAGATCATACTTTTAAAAACAAAAAAACTGGAAATAAACAATCCCTTTTTGATTTTTGGTATGGGTATCAAACCTAATATTGATTTTGCAAGGGATGCCATAGCCTGTGACAAAGGTATACTGACCAACAGAAAAATGCAAACAGAAGATACAAATATCTATGCTGTAGGTGAAGCGGCACAAGTGAAAGATATCGATTTTATAGCGGGTCATGTTAAAGAATGTACCCTTCAGGCAGATGTAGCCATCGCAACGATATTGGGACTCGAAGAGAAAGAGTTTCATCTTGAAGTCACGATCGATATGCTTAAAGTTGACGAATATGAGCTTATAGAAGTTAGGTCTCCCAGTTATTCACAAAATTTTGAAAAGATCTTGATCACTTCAGATAAAGATCATCGTATAGACGAGTATTTTGTAGAAAAAGACAAACTGACACGTTTCATCGGGATAAATTCCAATGTTGATATAGGATATATAGAATCTATCATGCAAAACGCCCAGAGTATCGATCCATCATATCTCTACCAAAATAGACTCATAAGTGAAAAAGGCAGACTGGTCTGCAGTTGTGAACATGTCTATCAGCAAGATATTATCGATACCGTAGTCACGCACGGAGTAGAGAACTTACAGGAGTTTGGAAAGTTTTCTCAGGCAGGTCGGGTATGCGGTAAATGTAAAAAAATGGTTCAGGATGTGATCAAAAATTCACAGCATCTCATCGATCCTAATATGCCAAAGAAAAGTGCTGAAGATATCGAAAGAGAACAAGAGATCGCTTTGGTTAAAAAACGTATTGAGAAGTATAACAGGCTCCATCCCAAAAACCAACTTGATTCTGATCAGCTCTCTAGCTCTTTAGATGCATTTGACATTACAACCAAAGAGGTCAATAGCTGGATATCCATGGTCACAGCCACTATGCAACTGCACCCAGAATTTGAGAGTGTCATTAAAGATGGTATAGACAACTTAAACCGATTACCTATCATCTGGCTTGAACTGGCTGACTGTTCAGGAAACTCTGAAGCATTTATTAAATCTTCACATCCTGGGATCGCGGATTTGATATTTGATTATATTTCACTTGATTATCATGAGCTTTTGATGTCTGCGAGTGGAGATCAAAGTGAGAGTGTTCTGGAAAATATCATCAAAGAGCAAAAAGGCGCATACGTTCTCATCGTTGAGGGAGCGATCCCTATGGCCATGGAAGGTAAATATCTTCGTATCGGACCTAAAGGTGAAACGGGTCTGCAACTACTACAAAAATGCGCTAAAGGTGCTGCATTGATACTCTCAGTAGGTAGTTGTGCACTTGATGGTGGTGTTGTTGCAGCTGCGCCGAATCCAACAGGAGCAGTAGGTGTATCTGAAGCGCTTGGAAGAGATGATATCATCAATCTTCCAGGTTGTCCTGTTAATCCTATAAATATCGTCGGAACACTGCTCTCTTATTTGATGTTTGAAGAATTACCGGCGCTTGATACATTCAATCGACCACTTTGGGCTTACGAAGGCAGGATACATGACAATTGCGAGAGAAGAGGACATTATGAACTTGGAGAGTTTGTTAAAGAATGGGGGGATGAAGGTGCAAAAAAAGGGTGGTGCCTATTTGAGATGGGATGTAAAGGTCCCTATACCCATGCCAACTGTCCAACCATGAAGTTTAATCAAGGTACAAGTTGGCCTGTACAGGCAGGTCACGGATGCATGGGATGTGTAGAGATGGGCTTCTTTGATAAATATGCGAATGAAAGAAAAATAGATGAAGAGAACCTAAAAGAGGAAGTGAAATGACAAGAAT
>JAPHUJ010000045.1 GCA_026193735.1 Sulfurovum sp. | reverse complement strand
CTGCATTAGGCTTCAAAACCTTTTAGCATACGAAAACCATCTTCACTCCCAAGTATAGCTTCCAACGCACGCTCAGGATGGGGCATAAGACCAAATACATTTTTAGCTTCATTACAAACCCCAGCGATAGAAGTCACAGAACCATTGACAACAACAGGTTCTCCTTTATCATCAGAATAACGAAGAAGTATTTGTCCATTGGCTTCAAGTTTTTTAAATCCTTCATCATCTATATAGTAGTTACCATCAGCATGTGCAATAGGAATGTTAAGTACTTCGCCTTTGTTACATTTATTTAAAAATGCATTGTCATTGTTGATGACACAAAGGTTTTGGTGTTTAGAGATGAAGTGAAGGTTATTGTTACGCTTCAATGCACCCGGAAGCAGTCCGGCTTCTGTAAGGATCTGGAAACCATTACAGATACCAAGTACTTTTCCACCAGCCTCTGCATATGCGGACACTGCTTTCATAACAGGAGAAAATCTGGCGATAGATCCAGAACGTAAATAATCTCCATAAGAGAATCCACCAGGCACAACAACAAGATCAATATTCTCTGGAAGATTATCATCTTCGTGCCATACAAGCTCTGTTGTATGTCCTAACTTTTCAAAAGCATATTGGGTATCAAACTCACAGTTTGTTCCCGGAAATCTTAATACGGCTACTTTCATACTAGTTGATCTCTATTGTATAGTCTTCGATAACAGTATTGGCAAGAAGTGTCTCACACATCTCTTTTACTTCCGCTTCCGCTACAGCTTTATCTGCAGTATCAAGTTTAACAATGATCTGTTTACCGATACGTACATCATCTACTCCGGCAAAACCTAACGAATTAAGCGCATGGTGTGCTGCTTTACCTTGTGGATCCAGTACACCTTCTTTTAAAAATACGTTTACTACGGCTGTCATTATTTGTCCCCTAAAATTCTATTTAATACTTCCTCATAAGCGACCTTAAGTCCGCCTAAACCTTCTCTAAATCTATCTTTATCCATTTTTTCACCACTCTCGCTGTCCCATAGTCTGAAGTTGTCCGGACTGAGCTCATCGATCAGGATGATGTTACCATTGACATCTCTACCGAATTCTAATTTAAAGTCAACAAGTGTTAGATTTTTCTTTGCATAGAAGGCTTTAAGAAGTTCATTGATCTTTCTTGCCATATAACGAATATAGTCAAGTTCAGATGTATCTTTTACAAGGTTTAAAATGAGACAGTGCTGGTCGTTAAGCTTAGGATCACCAAGTGAGTCATTTTTATAATCAAACTCTACAAGTGTAAATGGAAGTATCAGACCATCTTCTATGCCTAGATTTCTGCTCAAACTTCCTGTAGCGATATTTCTAACGATGACTTCTATTAAGATCACTTCTGCACGTTTATGAAGCATATGGTTATCATTAAGCATTTCTACAAAATGGGTAGGAATACCTTTTTCATTTAAAAACTTGAAAAGTTCTGTAGATATCTTGTTGTTTAGTGCACCTTTGCCTGCTTCACTTGACTTTTTTTCACCATTGAAAGCAGTAAGGTCATCTTTAAACTCAGAGATATAAAGTTCTTCATATCCTGTCGTCCAAATTTTCTTTGCTTTTCCTTCATAGACCAGTGTTTGTTTTACAATAGTATCCGTTGCCATTACTTTTTTCCTTTTTGTGTTATGATGAGTGCTTTTAAAATATCTACAGCACTTTTAAGCTGTACGTCTTTGTAAAGTTGATCTTCTGTAATGATGTTATCATCAACTGCTGTTTCATTGTTTTCTGTGTTTGTATTTGTCTTTGCAGATGTAGTTCCATTCACATCTATTTTCGCGAGTTCACTCTCCAAGTGTTTTTTTAGATCACTTTCTTTTAGTAAAATAGGATCTTCTGTAAAATCTATTTTCCCAAGATGCACGATGATGTCCGGAGTTACACCTACCGCTTGGATCGTACGTCCACTCGGGAGATAATAGCGTGCTACAGTAAGCTTTAACGCTTCATCCTCACCGACAGGCATAACAACCTGAACAGAGCCTTTACCAAATGTTTTTTCCCCAATTACAATAGAACGGTTAAAATCCTGAAGTGCCCCAGATACGATCTCAGAAGCCGATGCAGATCCTCCGTTTACGAGTACAACGATAGGTGTTTCATTATCTGTATTTTTTTTAGTGGCATCATAATTCATGTTCTCTGCTGGCTGTTTTCCTTTTTGACTTACGATAGTACCCTCATCAACAAAGAGGTCTACAAGTCCGACAGCCTGATCTAGTAGTCCACCTGGATTGTTTCTTAGATCTAAGATCAAACCCTCAGTGGCATTATGCTCTTTCATAGCTTTTTGCACACCTTCTACTACTTTTCGGTCAAAAGAAGCAACATGGATATAAAGTATTTTATCTTCTATCGTTTTTGCATACACAGACTGGATATTGATAATATCTCTGGTGATCTTAACTTCAAGAGGTTTAGGCTCTCCTTTTCTGATAATGGTTAAAACCAAAGAGGTTTTAGGTTTCCCTCTCATTAACTTTACCGAATCGTCGATACTCATACCGATAGTCGCAGCATCGTTGATCTTTAAAATAATATCTCCAGATTTTATACCTGCTTTAAATGCAGGAGTACCGTCAATAGGCGCTATTACTGTAAGTGCACCATCTTTCATACCTATAGAGATACCTAACCCGCCAAATTCACCTTTTGTTTGAACAGTCAGGTCCTTATATTCTTTGCTATCCATAAAGGAAGAATGAGAATCAAGGTTTGCCATCAGTCCTTTGAGTGCTTTATCTACGAGATCTGTAGTATTTATGTCATCAACATATTGACTTTCAATGACGTTGAGAATTTGTGTAAATTTGATATAAGCTTCCAGTTTTTCTTTAGCAGTAGAAGGTGTATGCTTTGTTACAGCTGTATCTTTGGCTTGAGCGAAAGATCCAAACATGTATGCTACAGTCAATGTAGTTACAAGTCCCGCAACAATAACTTTTTTACTTTTTTTAATCATTAAGGTGGTGTCTCCAAGTGAGAATTAGTTTATAATTTTATTTAAAAACATCTAAGAGATTGCTGTTATGATGCTTTGTAATAGTATACATGAGGAATGTTAACCGTTTTAATTTTATATTTACATTGTAGATAAACTTTTTTTTACCATGTGTTTCAGTTCTTTTATGGTCGCTTTAGAAGTATCATTTCCATAAGAGATCTTTTCATAACAGTCATCAACTGCCTTTACAGCACTATTTTCCGGCTTATCTTTTAGATACCGTAAGAAGTATTTATGAAGGGTTTCATCTTTTTTTCGTATATACCCTTCTTTTTTTAAGGCTTTCAAAAGAGGTTGCAAAATGCAAAGTGTTTCATGGGTACAGCGAGGACGACGAAAGTATAAGGTGATGCTAAAGGTGACGAATACCAAAACAAACAAAGAAAGTACAAACAGCAAGATGAATCGTGGATTATCTTTTGCATATTGTAAGAGTTGTAGTTGTCTGATATTGCTATAGTTGAGTATCCATGTCTCTACCTGATACTTGGTATACATAAGATAGAGATTTACTTTCTTAATAAGTTGGTGATTCTCATTATTTGCCCCCTGTATGTCCATTACTTCAGCTGTCTGACCATCGATGCCAGATGCCATACTCGTCGTTTCATATCTAACCCAGTGTTCATCTATGTAGAGTTCTGCCCAGGCATGTGCATCACGTTCTTTTACTGCAAGATAATTGTTCAGACTGTTTGCTTTGTCTGCTTTGTATCCGGTGACAATACGCGAAGGTATACCTGCCATACGAGCCATGGTAACAAAGGAAGAGGCAAAGTGTACACAGTATCCTCGACGTTTATCAAATAAAAAACTGTCGCTTGTGTTGTTTATGTCAAGAGATCCAGGTTTCAAACTGTAGGTTAAAGACTGTGTTTGAAAAAACTTTACAATGGCATTTGCTTTTTTAACGGATGAGTCAAAGAACTCCTTTATCTTTTGTGCTTCATGATAGGTTTTAGGATTATGTTCTTTGTCGAAACTTAATGAAGCATTGAATGTGTTTTCATCTAAAATATCATAAAATCTAGAACTTAATACAGAGCTGGCATCATAATGTACCGGTTCTTTTACAGGTTTTTTAAGTGTACTTACAAGATCTCTATCCAAAGTTGCACCTTTTGCTGTACGTGAAGGCATGTCCAGCATGTAGATCCAACGTTTTTGAGTGGGATATAAAGTGACTTTGTAGTCTATTTTCTCTCCCTGTGTTGCATAATAAGGTTTACTTTCTCTTTGTATATAAACAGGTAATGGTTCCCAATGATCTTTTTTGTCTATATAGAGGATGCTTCCCCGAAAATAGAGTGTATTTGAAGAAGGTACTTCTTTGTCAAATCCTACTTCCATTACGATCCGATCTGAAGGAACGAGCAGGGCTTTATTATCTAGAAACATAGTGCCGTCATGTCCCATACGCTGTACAGACTCACTTTTAAATCCATACGTTGCATGATCAAACGAGATACGGGGGAAGAAGATAAAAAGCACAACAACCCAAGGCAGCGAATACATGAACATCACCATGCTTGCCCGGAAGCTCTCTACAATATCACCATTCATACGGTGTGCCAATACCATCCAAAGCAGGAAAAATATTTCAAATATCACATAGATAAGCATTACAATACCATGAAAAAAGAACAAAGAGAGTGCCAAGAATAACATAGGGGAGAGAAGGAGATAGAAATTGATCTCCCTTGTCAGTCTCTGCATAGAAACAACTATCAGTAAAACATACACGAGTAACTCAAGAAAAAGTTTCAAACGAGAAAGACCTCTGAAAGAAAAGACACCATACAAAGAGAGAAACAGTGCCAATATCCCCATTAAGAAGACAAAAATAATCAGCGATCTATGTGCAGGTGTATCTTTAAAAAAAAGGAATCCCAAGACCATGAAAGAAAAAATCAGCATAGGTACTTTAAGTATAAGCAGTAAAGGCAAAAGTACGATAATGTATCCTATGTCCAAAAGACGTAAAGGAGAGAGTTTAATATCTTGCAAGGGTTTCAAGGATATCATCTGTACTCTCCTTTACTGAGTTGAGTAGTTTGTTTGGCATTTGTATCATGAACGGCAGATTTTGTTTTTCGCATTCAAGTACCCATAAACAAAGTTGTGACAAACGTGCTTCATCTTCTGTGGCAGCAGCATAAAAATTAAAAACTAGTTTAGCTGTTTGTGTCTCTTTGCTAAAGACTTTGACTGACATGTCTCCTTTAGCAACGGATGGCCAGTGTATATGAGATAATTTTTGTGTACCGTCATACTCACGTAAACCATCAAATTCTTTTTCCTCTCCATAATAGGTCACTTCTTGTTGTAAAAAGGAACATAATGGCAGGCCTTTAGGCTCAGGATAGACTATGCTCTCATAAGAGTCTTTAATTTTCATTACCAGGCGTACAGTAGACAGAGGGTATTTACTTTCCAAATAGCAGTTTTTATGAACTAACATGCCTCTCTTAGCTGGTATGATGGGAAGCTGAAGGGTTTTTGATGTTTCACCCTTGATCTGTTCCAGTGGTAGAACAGAGTTATCATGATGGAGTGTTATAGACCAGGATGTCGTAGTTGAATGGTTTTGTATAAGCATAGATATCTTACCCTCTTGATGTGTAAAGAGGCGTCCTGAATGCAAATAACTTGCTTCTAGATGACCAAGGTTTAAAATGCCTATGGGGCCAGCAGAAAATGCAAGGGAAAACACAAAAAAGAGTGTAATATACACCAGATTAAAGTCATGCATATATGCTTCCATAAAAAGACCAAAAAGTAATACCACTACAACAGCACTGAAGGCTGTTGCATGTTGGTCTATGTGTCTATATATCTGAACGAATGTGCGTAAAGATTTCATCATGTATACGTTTCGCTGTAGTG
>JAPHUJ010000284.1 GCA_026193735.1 Sulfurovum sp. | reverse complement strand
TTAGTTATATTAGTTATATAGTAAAAATCACTTATTAGGAAAACCATTGATAGCTTTTTTGGAAAGTTTAAAAACACATTATCCCTTCTCCTTTCTTGACAATACGTCATTAAGAATGATTGAAAAATCTGCACAAATTGCTTATTATCCAGAAAATATTACACTAGTGAAGATGCAAAATGTACCTCAAAGTATTTATTATATTATTAAAGGGGCTGTGTGTGTAAAAAATGAAGATGAGTTATTGGACGTGTATCATAGCTATGATACCTTTGGTGGTATTGAGATCATAGAAAATAAGCCTTCAGAGTACAACTATATTGTAAGTGAAGAGTTAATTTGTTATGAGATACCAGCAAAGATATTTTTAGACCTGTGTGGACAAAATAAAGCGTTTAAAGAGTACTTCTTTTCATCTATCGTAGATAGAATGGATATACTCAATGATAAAAAAGAGTATGCATGTATTGGTGACTTAATGGTAGCAAGAGTAGAGAAGTCTATCCTTCATAAAGCATGTATTGTACCTTCAAATAAACCGATTATTGAAGCATTACGACAAATGCATAACTCAGATGCAACATGTCTTCTTGTAGAGAATGAAGAAGGATTTGGTATTGTAACTGATCAAGATTTCAGACATTACATTCTAGAGAAAGAGATAGAAAGTCTAGAAATGATTAAAGATATTCAAACCTATCCAATTCATGCTATACAAGAGGGTGAATTACTTTTTAATATCTTACTTCTTATGACTGGACAGTCCATTAAGCATTTACCTGTCTTGGATGAAAAGAAGCATATAGTAGGTGTATTAGAGCTTATTGACCTTTTGAGTTATTTTTCAAACCAAACACACCTCATAACGGTACAGATGGAAAAAGCAAGAGATTTAGATGCAGTGATTTCCGCATCTAGCCGTATGAATATTATGATTGAAACATTACACGCTAAAGGAATTAAAAGTCGTTATATAGCTAAACTTATTTCAGAAATTAACCGTAAAATGTACAATAAAATCTTTGAATTTGTTATTCCTAAGGAATGGCATGAAAAAGTGACATTTATTTTGTTAGGGAGCGAAGGCAGGGAAGAGCAGATCCTGCGTACGGACCAGGACAATGCACTGATTTTTGAAGATGGTTTTATCCCTTTGAATGTGGAAGAAGTCACTGAAAAATTCATTAGTGTTTTAGATGAAGTTGGCTTTCCACGTTGTGAGGGTAACGTAATGATCATTAATCCTAAATGGAGAAAAAGTGTCTCAGAATATAAGCAAGATATTAGAACATGGTTAGATAAACCAACCGATGATGGTTTTATGGATATGGCTATTTTCTTTGACTCACTTGCCATTAGTGGAAATACAGAACTTCATAAGGAACTTATTGAGTACCTCATAAATAAAGTATCAGAAAATAAAGTCATCCTTTCCCATTTTGCACGTTCAATACAGATTTTTGAATCACCACTTGGAATGTTTTCACAGTTTATCAGTGCGGACAAAGAACATAAAAATGAAATAGATATCAAAAAAAGTGCGCTATTTGTATTGGTACATGGAATAAGGGCATTAGCGCTAGAGTTTGGCATAAAAAAGACCAATACAACCATACGTATTAAAGAGTTAAATAACGTTGGATATTTGACTAAAGAGGATGCTTCAGATCTTTTAGAAGCGCTAGAAGTTATCAATAGACTAAGACTACATGCACAGTTAGACAAAGTATTTAAAGGTGTATCTATTGACAACTTTATTTCTCTTGGAAGTATTGGAAAGTTAGAACGAGATCTACTTAAAGAGTCTATTAAAACGGTTAATCAGTTTAAAAAGAGAGTGACATACCATTTTAATCTTTCTATGGTAGGGTAGTAGATGTTTGAAAAATTCTTTCGCAATCATAACCGTAAAAAACTGACAGATGAGCGTTTTGATTTTTTGTTTAATGTACCACATGAAGATGAATATGTTGTCTTTGATTGCGAAACCACCGGACTTGATCCTAAAAAAGACGACATTATTTCTATTGGAGCGGTTAAAATTAAAGGGAATAAGATTTTAACCAATAAGGCGATTCATATTTATATACAGCAAAAAGAGGATATCTCCCATAAAAGTATAACCATTCATCAAATTAGAAATTGTGACTTAGAGGGAGCTATCCCTCTTCAAGAGGCTATAGAAAAATTTCTTTACTATATCGGTAACAGAACATTGGTAGGATATTACTTAGAGTTTGACGTAGCTATGATAAATAAATATATCAAACCGATGTTTGGTATCACTCTGCCTAATAAAAAAGAAGAAGTATCAGCAATCTATTATGATAAAAAAATTTGCACTATACCTCAGGGCAATATAGATCTGAGATTTGATACTATTCTACAAGATTTGGCATTGCCTAATCTTCAAACGCATGATGCACTTAATGATGCTGTTATGACAGCTATGATGTATGTAAAATTAGAACGTATACCTAAATATATAGGAGCATGTAGTTGAGTTTAAGTTTATTTTAAAATTACATTGGTAATTTTTACATAAATTTACAAGAGGAAACACTATGTCAAAACAAATTTTTAACCCAAATCCGGAGCATGCAGCAAATGCGGCGATTAAAAGTATGGATGAGTATTGGGAATTACAAAACAAAGCAAAATCTGACTATGAGGGATTTTGGGGCGATTATGCAAAAGAAAAGATTGATTGGTTTAAACCATTTGACACGGTTTTAAATGAAAGTGAAGCCCCCTTTTATAAATGGTTTGAAGGCGGACAACTGAATGTTGCACACCAATGTGTAGACAGGCATCTTAATACAAAGAAAAATAAAGCAGCAATCATCTTTGAAGGTGATAACGGTGACCAGACTGTATTGACCTATAGAGAATTGGCGTATGAAGTTAATAAAACAGCCAATATGTTCAAAAACCAGTTTGGTATCGCCAAAGGGGATAGAGTCGTTGTCTATATGCCAATGATCCCAGAAGCAGCTATTACGATGCTGGCCTGTGCAAAGATCGGTGCGATACATTCAGTGGTATTTGGAGGGTTCT
>JAPHUJ010000182.1 GCA_026193735.1 Sulfurovum sp. | reverse complement strand
GTACACGTAAAAGTCCCATGGTCAAACGCCAGTTTAAAAAACGTTGTTTAATGATCTTGTGAGGGATATTCTCCTCTTCGAGTCTCCAACGTTCTTCATACATTTCTATGCGTTCTTCTATGGATTCAGGTTGTATTTGTTTTGAAATCGGTACAAAGAGTTCATCGGCTATTTTTTCTTGTTCATCACGCTGTATATTGAGTGCATAGAGACAACCACAGTAGTCCTGACGATATAAAGAGTCTTCTTTTGCCAGGATGTTCTGTTCTTGCGTACCTGAAGCCTTACGGTAGTCGGGTGCTATAAAGGTAATGCCTTCTTTTTTACCTAAAGCATTACCCACTACTTCTAACTGTTCCAATGATTTTTTGGGCGAAGTAAGGAGGGTAGAGGTAAACAGAGTCTCGCCCATTTCTCTTGCCTTTTTGGCTGAAACTTCAAAACGTCTGTCAAAGCAGATACCACAGCGTGAACCTTTTTCAGGTTCCTTCTCAAAGCCTTTGACGAGTGCAAGCCAATTCTCTACATCATAATCACCCTCTATAAGATCGATCCCAAGCATCTTACAGCTACGCTTTACATCGAGTAGTCGCAAGTAGTACTCAGAGTATGGGTGTATGTTCGGATCATAAAAAAAACCTGTAAGCTTTTCCTCCGGGTAGTCTTTTTGTATCTTTTGTAAAAAGTAGTGACTGTCCACTGAACAGCAAATATGTACTAGCATTCTTTAATCCATTATAATTTGCGCAACATTCTCGGAACTTCCGTGAGAAAGATATGCTCTTAATTCTTTTGCTTTTTGTGCAAAGATTTGTCGGTCGGTATTGTAGTACTCTTTTAACAAGTTGTCAACCGTAACATCTTCCTGGAGTATTTCGTTATGCAATGTTGTATTATTGTAGTGTGTCAGTATGATGTTTGCCAAGCCTACCTGCTTGATGCCAAGCAGTTTTGTACCTATGAAGAAGTCTATTTTTTTTGCAATGTAGGCTAAGGTAAAGGGTGTACCGATGAGAGCCGCTTCAAGCGTGGCAGTACCTGAACATATAAATGCAAATTCTGCACGTCTGAGTGCTTCATGCGTGTCTCGTACAACTTCAAATTCTCTGTTGCCTAGGTAGAGTTTGGCTATCTTGTTTCTTGAAAAAGAAGGGGGGATGACAAGTAATGGTCTTATCTCAGGAAATTTTCTGCGTAATTCCAGGAAAACAGGCATAAGTCGAGTTATCTCACTCTTTCGGCTGCCAGGCATAAAAGCAATGCATCCTTTGGTCTCTTCCTCATTTCTATGTACGTCTATCTCATCAAGCAGGGGATGTCCTACATACTGTGCTTTTTCCTTACTGTAATAGTCTATCTCAAAAGGGAGTATGCCCAGAAGTTTGTCACAGTACTGCTCAAGCTTTTTTACACGTTTAGGACGGCTGGCCCAAACTTGAGGGAGGATGTAGTAGATGATCTCTTTATCCGGGTATTTCTCTTTGATCTTTTTAGCCAACGGAAGGTTAAACCCAGAAGAGTCCATAAGAAGTACCTTGTCAGCTTGTGCCGCAAGCTCAACCATCTCGTCTGCCACTTTAAAAAACCAACGAAGTTTTTTTATAGCATCTACCACACCCATGATGGCCATTTCGCTTATGTCATAAAGAGGTGTTCCTGCTGTAATGCTTTTATCAAAGATACCCATGAGTTCTATATCCTGTGTATGTTTGAGTACCTCTTTTAAGTGAAGGTTTGATGATGGTTCGAGGGCGCTGACTAAGAGTTTCATGTGGTCTGTATTCCTACTGTATGATTTAATAGTATTCTAACATAGTTTTATGAAGACCTGCAGAAGGGTGTGGAGAGGATAGGCATACTGATCTACGAGTTATCTTTTATTGAATTGAAGTAACGCTCTATTTCAGTACTTGAACCTCTAAAGACAATCCTTGATGCATTCTTTTTTATCTGATAGTCATACATAGGGTCGTAGTATTCTGTTAACAAATACGCGATCAATTCTTTATAGGCATCAAGTGAACCACTAGCTGTCTGTATGCCTACCGCAGAGTCAAATATGCCACATAAATGTTCATATCTCAACCCGCCAAGTCTTTTTTTAATCCTTTTCATGGCGTATTGTATGTCCTGTACCCATAGTTCTAAATACCCCTCTTGAAAGGTATTCTTATAACTTTCCTGTCCTTTGACAATGTATTCATCAAAGGTGATCTTGATCCTCTCTTCTATGGGGGTTTCAAGTATGACAAGAGGTGCTTCCCGGAGATAATTTGCAAAATTGCTTGGAAGATATACACGTCCGATAAAGGCTCCTTCATCTTCAAAAATGAGGGTTTTAAAACCAAGATCCAATTTTTGTATCAGTGAATAGGCTAAAGTATTCTCAAAATTTATTTGTGTAGGCTGTTCTGTGGTTTTGCGACCAAACGAAGACCCACGGTGATTGGCTAAGCCCTCTAAGTCTATAGCGTTTTGTATTTTATGCAGTAAAATAGTTTTTCCTGAACCTGTACGCCCACCAAGAATGAGAGGTTTAAAATGTGTGGGTGAATCTTCTATGGCATCAATGAGGTAGTTTCTGAACGCTTTGTATCCACCTCTTAAACGTACGATATTTTTTTGCTCTTTAGCTATAAGCATTTGAGATATTTCGGAGCGTT
>JAPHUJ010000286.1 GCA_026193735.1 Sulfurovum sp. | reverse complement strand
GTATGAGTGTCATTAGCTGTCTAACTTCAATACAGCCATAAATGCTTCCTGCGGTACTTCCACGGAACCAATAGACTTCATACGTTTTTTTCCTGCTTTTTGTTTTTCTAAAAGCTTTCTTTTACGGGTAATATCTCCACCGTAACATTTTGCCGTAACATTTTTACCCATAGATTTCACCGTAGAACGTGCGATGACATTATTGCCGATACTCGCCTGGATGGCTACTTCGAAAAGTTGTCTGGGAATGAGTTCCTTGAGTTGTGCAACAAATGAAAGTCCTCTTGTACGTGCTTTGTCTTCAGGCACGATAATAGAAAGTGAATCTACGACATCACCTGCCACACGTATATCAAGTTTTACCAATCTACCTTCTCTAAATCCTATAGGTTCATAATCAAAACTTGCATACCCTTTAGTCATAGACTTTAACTTATCGTAAAAATCCATCACGATCTCATTCATAGGAATGTCATATTCCAGAAGTACACGTGTTTCATTGAGGTAATCCATCTTGATCTGAATACCGCGACGATCATTGAGTAGTTTAATGAGATTTCCCACATACTCTTGTGGTGTCAAAATGGTTGCTTTGACATACGGCTCATATATTTTGGCTATTTTTTGTGGTTCTGGCAGTTCACTTGGATTTCGTATCACTAACTCTTCACCATTGGTTTGCTTCACTTGATACACAACTGTAGGTGCAGTAGCAATGAGATCCAAATTAAATTCACGTTCTAAACGTTCTTTTACCACTTCCATATGAAGCATACCTAAAAAGCCTGTTCTAAAACCAGAACCAAGAGCCATCGAGCTCTCAGGTTCAAAACTCAACGAAGAATCATTAAGCTTTAGTTTGTTTAACGCGTCACGCAAATCTTCAAACTTATCTGTTTCTATAGGGTAAATACCTGCGAATACAAAAGGTTTAGCTGGTTCAAAACCATGGATCATCTCTGCCGTAGGGTTCTTAGCATCTGTGACAGTATCGCCAACCTGAAGACTATCTACTGTTTTGAGTCCCATGATCATAATACCTATCTCACCTGTACGTATCTCATCGGTTTTTATGTTTGCAATAGGGTTTGGGTACATCAGTCCAAGTACTTGATGTTCATCCTTAGTTCCCATGATCTTTACTATCTGCCCTTTTTTGATACTTCCTTCAAACATACGAACCAGTGCCAGTGCACCCATATAATTGTCAAACCAGGAGTCATAAATGAGTGCTTTTGCCGGTGCATTTTCATCTCCTGTGGGTGCAGGAACACGATCTACAATGGCATCGATAAGATCTTTAACGCCTTCTCCTGTTTTAGCCGAAACAAGATTGTGTTCCGTTGCATCGATGCCTATTGCCTCTTCAAGTTCAGCAAGTACTCTATCAGGATCCGCTGCCGGAAGGTCTATCTTATTTACTACAGGTAAAAGTTCCAGATTATTTTCTATAGCTATGTAGACATTGGCTATGGTTTGTGCTTCAACTCCTTGCGCTGCATCTACTATAAGCAGTGCTCCTTCAGACGAAGCCAAAGAACGGCTTACTTCATAAGAGAAGTCTACGTGACCCGGAGTATCTATAAGGTTAAGGATATAGTGTTCACCATCTTTTACATAGTCAAGACGTACAGATTGTGCCTTGATAGTAATACCACGTTCTTTTTCAATGTCCATCGTATCCATGACTTGTGCAGACATTTGTCTGTCTGTCACGGCACCACACTCCTGTATGATACGGTCAGCCAATGTTGACTTTCCATGGTCAATGTGTGCGATGATCGAAAAGTTACGTATGCGTGATTGTGGTATTGGCTTAGCCATTGAATTCCTTGTTCTTCTTACTAATTTGTTTCAAATAAAGAGTTGACACTCTCATTGTTATGTACTCTACGGATAACTTCACCCAGCATAGATGCTGTTGAAAGCAGTTTGATCTTAGCAGATGGTTTTGTCATAGGAATAGTATTTGCAACAACAAGCTCATCAAGGTCACCCTCTTCTATGCGTTCATAAGCTGGACCGGAGAGTACAGGATGTGTACAGCATGCCATCACAGAATTAGCTCCCAATTTCTTAAGTGCAGCCGCAGCTTTGACCATCGTTCCTGCTGTATCTACCATATCATCGATAAGAATGACATCTTTACCTTCAACATTACCAATGATGTTCATTACTTCACTCTCATTGGCTTTTTCACGTCTTTTGTCAACGATAACCATATCAAGACCCAGTTTATTTGCAAAGTATCTTGCTCTTGCCACACCACCGATATCCGGAGATGCAATAACAGGATTTTTAAATTTTTTTGCTTTAATGTAGTCCATAAACAAAATAGCACCATAAAGGTTATCTACAGGAATGTCGAAAAATCCTTGTATCTGTGAAGCATGAAGATCCACAGTAACCATACGAGTGATACCTGCAGTCTCCATAAGGTTTGCCACAAGCTTTGCTGTGATCGGCACTCTTGGCGCAGCCTTTCTGTCTTGTCTACCATATCCATAGTATGGTACCACAGCCGTAATGGACTTCGCAGAAGAACGCTTCAATGCATCAGTCATAATAAGAAGTTCCATCAAATTTCCATTTGCCGGTGCAGAGGTAGGCTGGATAATAAATACATCTTTACCACGTACACTCTCTGAAATTTTCACAGAGATCTCACCATCAGAGAAACGAGTGATCGTCGACTTTGAAAGAGGCATTTCAAGATATGTTGCTATCTCCTCAGAGAGTTCAGGGTTTGCTGTTCCGGAAAAAATCATATATCCACTCATAAGTGTACCTTTTATGCATAATTTATTACGCGTATTCTACACAAAAGTTGATAAAAAGGGGATTTAAAGCTCCATGGTATTACACTAATGCATATATAATAATTATAACTATGGAAACAAATGATACGAAAAGTCTTCAAGAAAAAGCCATCTGGTGAAAATAAAATAGATGCATTTTTAGAGAAATACCACTTGCCGAAAGCTTACCTCAGTGTAAATAGACGAATGATAACAAGGGGTGTGGGTATAGGACTTTTTTGGGGATTTATCCCTATGCCTATGCAAATGTTAGCGGTCATGGCTACCACACCTTTTATCCGTTTTAATGTGCCTATTGCGATCTCAATGGTTTGGCTGAGTAACCCTTTCACCATGCCTCCTATGTACTACATGGAATACCTTACTGGAAACTTTATCTTGGGACGTGAAGGTATCGATGATATTGAGTTGACCATGGAATGGTTTACTGAACATTTTCAAGATATACTTGTACCACTTTATACAGGTACTGCTTTTTATTCAATCATTGTTTCAGGTATCATCTACGTAGTACTTAACAGACTTTGGGTAAGATCCGTAAAAACAGAACAAGAAGAAACGAAAAAGATAAGAAAAAAAAGAGCATCAAGAAAAAAGCCAAAAATTTAACACTTAATTAACACTACAATGGCATACTCCGCCTGTTGTAATCAATATAGACGTATTGTCCTACAGGATCCCTTTTTTTAGGGCAATACTTTACATTAGCACTCAATATGTACTTCTAGAAACATCATATAAACCAATCATTAACTAAACTATCTTATTATTTAACAAAAAGAACCAAATATGTATCGAAAAATAACCCTGTCTATCCTCCTTCTTGGCTCCTTTTCAAGCTTACATGCTGCGTATGTGCTCAAAGAGAGTAAACGTGTAAAAAGTAAAATAGACCATATGCCTAAAAATAAAGTGGCAGACATGAAACACATACCTCAGGATCCTTCTTTTTATGCAGATCAGATCAAACCTTTTTCCCCGAGTAAACAAAAAGCTCTTGATAAAAAATTTAACCAAAAGTACTTTGAACCATGGACTTTAAAGCAATTAGATATTCCGGAAGCAGACTTTGGCTGGGAGGTTCGATTTATTACTAAAAAGCCTATATATAGGGTACAAGGTTCCATTATCCCATCTTCTGTTTACAATCAATGGATAGAAAATGCTGACTATGATAGAGTTAATAGTAAAAAATATAAAGCTATTACCATACGTCGTACGGATGTAAAAGCACTTCCTACATCATCTGCTTTTTTCAGAGACCCTAAAAAAACCGGTGAAGGCTTCCCTTTTGACTACAATCAGAACTCTGCTCTACACATCAATATTCCACTCTTCATCTCACACTTTTCTAAAGATAAACGATGGGCATTTGTAAGAGCTTCATACTCCTTTGGCTGGATCAAAACTTCTGACTTGGCACTGGTAGATTCTGACTTTATCAAAACATTTCAAAATGATAACTATGCCATGGTCATCAAAGATAACCTCAGACTCTATAATGATGATAAAGGTATTTCCATCGTTAAACTGGGTGCCCTCTTTCCCATCTCTGAGGATCAACAGTATCTCACAGCTTTGCGAGACAGTAAAGGCAGAGCACACATTCAGAAAGTGAAAGTAGAAAAACCAAGTATCATTGCTAAAAAACCTCTGCCTTTCACTGCTAAAAACGTAGGAATGTTGGCAAAAGAGTTTTATGGTGAGCCTTATGGTTGGGGTGGGAGTTACGAATGCCGTGACTGTTCTGCTACAACAAGAGACTTTCTAGGGGCATTTGGCATCTTCTTGCGCCGTAACTCAAGCAAACAAGCCGAAGATGGAGATAATATTTCAATAGAAGGTCTCGCTAAAACCTATAAGAAAAAAAAGATCATCAAAGACGCTGAACCTTTCCGCTCATTACTTTATGTGCCCGGACATATTGTGTTGTACTTGGGTGAGTATAAAGGAGAACCTGTCATTATGCATACCTATTGGGGTATACGTAAAGAAGATACTACAAAGATCATCACTGCGCGTACCATTATTACAACGACAGAACCAGGTAAAGAACGTGCTGATGTAAGAGAGCAAAGTAAGTTGATCAACACACTGAAAACAATAGTCAATTTTTAACCCCAACTATACAATGGAATACAATATTCATCATTGTATGGTTCGGCTTTAACGCTTATTTAGGTAAAATCACAACATGAGAATAAGCATTAAATGCAATACAGGGAGGCACTAAATGCCGAATCGTGCAAAAGAAAAAA
Source organism: Sulfurovum sp. (assembly GCA_026193735.1). Lineage (GTDB taxonomy): Bacteria > Campylobacterota > Campylobacteria > Campylobacterales > Sulfurovaceae > Sulfurovum. The sequence goes on along the minus strand of JAPHUJ010000286.1, from coordinate 1,320 downwards.
TAAAAATATTTACAACCACTATTACTGCAGGTATACACAAAGGTAAGAAGATAGAGATACCAGATATCTTTACGACACGTAGTTCAAAAAGCATTTTAAAAGAATCACTTTTTAATACTTTGCAATTTGATATCATCGATAAAAACTTTGTTGAACTCTTTGCAGGTTCTGGGTCTATAGGACTTGAAGCACTCAGCCGTGGGGCAGAAGAGTGTTATTTTATGGAGTACAATAAGATAGCTTTTCGTTATTTAGAAGGCAATGTAAAACGTATAGATCCTTCAAAGTGTCATCTCTTCTATGGTGATAGTTTTGAAAAGTTTGCACTTGTCTATGAAATGGTCAAAAAAAGCAATAAAAAAACCTACTTCTACTTTGACCCTCCTTTTTCTACGCGTGACGGTATGGATGACATATACGATAAAACGATCGCGCTCATCGAAACTATAGAACCCCAAGTTACTGAAATGGTCATTGTAGAACATATGACAAACCTTGACATGCCAGAAAAGATAGGTGCATTAGAATTGATGAAGCGTAAAAAGTTTGGTCGCAGCACCATGACGTATTATAAACCTACTGAACTTTAAATACCGCCAAATAGCGTATGTCTAATGCGCTATTTTCTTCTTTATCTTTACCTCTCAACTCTTATTATAATTAAATGCATATTTATCCTAAAGGTAAATGAATCGCTTATGGTATAATAATTAAAAAATACAATAAAAAAGAATAAATATGACTAAAACCGAAGATCACATAGCATTGTTTATAGACTGTGACAATATTTCACACCGGGCAATAGAAGGTATCATCAATGAACTAAGTAAATATGGTATCGTAAATATACGCCAAGCCTATGGTAACTGGACAAAAGACAACCTAAAGAACTGGGAAGACAAACTCTTAGAATTTGCTATTAAACCCATACAACAGTTTGACTATTCTAAAAATAAAAATGCTACAGATATTCTCATGACCATAGATGCCATAGATCTGCTTCACACAAAAGACATCGATGCTTTTGCATTTGCTACAAGTGACAGTGACTTTACCCCTGTCGTGATGCGTGTACAAGCTGAAGGTATCAGAGTATATGGTTTTGGTGAGAAAAAAACACCCAAGCCTTTTATGGCAGCATGTTCACAGTTCATCTTTACAGAACAGCTTATGAAGCAAGAAGCAGCTAAAGTTGCAAACACATACGATTCTTCGCTCAACATAAATGTACAACAAGAACCTTTAAAGAAGTCCGGTAAAGAGATGCGTCAAGACACTTGGCTGGTCAACGTTCTAAGAACAGCACTAGAGCAAACCATG
>JAPHUJ010000150.1 GCA_026193735.1 Sulfurovum sp. | reverse complement strand
ATTTAAAAATGTTTCAGCTGTCGTGATGTTTTCTGTAATGATAGCTTCTGAATGACCAGAACCAAACCGTATGATGTGATCTATAGCACCATCGACACTATCGACTACTCTTATATTTAAGATATTAGCCAAATACTCTGTATCATAATCTGCCTCAGTCGCAGGAGCCACATTAATGCTCTTTTGTGTAATCGCACATCCTTTAAGCTCTGTATGCGCTTCATCAAACGCGATTTTAAGTTGCGGAAGGACTTCATCAGCGATGGCTGCATCCACAAGTAATGTTTCCATAGAGTTACATACACCTGGCCTTTGTACTTTTGCATTGATGGCTATGGCTATAGCATTTTCTACATTTGCATCTTCGTCTATGTAAGTATGACACTGTCCTTTGTCATGTTTTACTACAGGAACCGAAGCATTTTCACTCACATAACGAATGAGTCCTTCTCCACCACGAGGGACTATCAAGTCTACATACTTATCCATCCTGATAAGCTTTGCCACACCCTCTCGTGAAGCATCAGGAATAAGTGAGATGAGTGCTTCAGGCAGATCATTCGATTTAAGTACACTTTGTAAGACCTTTGCGATGGCTTCATTTGAATTTTGTGCTTCTTTTCCGCCTTTAAGTACACAGACATTACTAGATTTAAAACTTAAGGCCGCCGTGTCTGATGTTACATTCGGACGAGACTCATAAATGATACCGATCACGCCTATAGGCACAGAGACTTTCTCTATCTTCAGTCCATCTTCTGTCACCCAACCGTCAAGTACACGTCCGACCGGTTCTTTAAGTGCAGCTATCTCTTCAATAGCCACAGCCATCCCCTCCACACGTCCCTCATCTAAAAAAAGTCTGTCTTTGAGTGACGCGGCTAGATTATTTGTCTCCGCATCTGCCATATCCAGTGCATTGGCTTTAAGTATATTACCTGTCTTTACACGTAAGGCTGTTGCCATCTCTTTTAAAATCCTATTTTTATCCGCCCCGCTCAACGTAGATAAAACCCTACTAGATGCTTTGGCTTCCTGCAAAAATGCTTCCATTATTTTTCCTATCACTGTAATTGGTTCTATTTTAACAAATAAATACTAATAATGATATAATCATATTCATGAAATTACTAACATGTATCACCAATGGTCATGCTTTAGTGATTGAAGATGATATGTAGTTGTTCATATTGTCTGAGAATATCTGAGAATATAAGTAGGAAATATTATGCAAACAATCACATTTATCGGCAACGGGAACATGGCACTTAGCATAGCTAAAGGCCTCAAAGATACATACAATATTGAAGTTGTCGGAAGGAATATGGATAAACTCGAAGCTTTTGAAAAAGCACTTGAGCTCAAAATAGATAAATACCTTCTCGATGATTTTGACATAACAGACAAAACGATACTCTTTTGTGTCAAACCTGCCAATGTAGAAGAAGTGGCTGCCAAACTCAAAGGTAAAGCAAGGGTTATCTTCTCTGTACTTGCCGGAACCTCTCTGGAGAAACTCAAACAAAATCTAAATTCATATGCGGTAGTAAGAACGATGCCAAATCTTGCTGCAAGCGTAGGTAGATCCATGACGACACTGACGGGTGATATGAGTCATAAAGAAGAAGCAAGAACACTTTTAGGCGCTATAGGGGAAACACTTTGGCTAGACAGCGAAAAAGAGATAGACATCGCCACTGCATTGGCCGGTTCCGGTCCGGCATATTTAGCACTGATCGCTGAAGCACTTGCAGATGGCGCCGTGAAGCAAGGTCTCAAAAGAAAAGATGCCATGACAGTTATGAGAGGACTGTTTTCCGGTTTTGGTGAACTGATCCAAGATGTACATCCGTCACTGCTTAAAGACGGTGTAATGAGTCCGGGAGGAACTACCGCTGCAGGTTATGCGGCCTTGGAAGACGGTAATGTCAGAGCCGCCTGTATGAATGCAATAGAAAAAGCATATAAAAGAGCGAAAGAGTTGTAGAATACCTCTTTATCTTTTTCCATAAATTTTTCTCAAATCTTCTTTTGCAAAAGGCATATAGGTATGTCTGGTAATGATCACTTTTGTATTAAATGTAGACCAGTTATAAATAACAGGTACATCCTTAGGATCTATGTGAATACAACCATGGGACATCCAGTCAACACTTCCCTTATGTAAGGCATGTCCGGCATTTGTAAACTTCATCATATAATCCATGTTATTCACACCACTGTCATCAGGAAAAAGCGTCGACATATGATACCGCTTTTTTTGGATGATAGAAAAAATACCTGATGGGCTTCTAAACTCTGGTGCACCAGAAGTTACAGCTCCGCTCCACCATACTGTACCATCTTTATCCACTGCATAAAAGCGCCCATCACTTCCATGTTCACGCACGGAGACAAGTATAAAGTCTTTTCCTGTGAGGTCTACTATCTTTTCCTCATCATTTTTGATCAATTTAAACACTGTTTTAGCAATAGGCATGGTCTCGATACCTTTAAGTGGTAAAACTTTATACTCCTCATTTGCTATTCCTGTAGAAAGTAGAGCAATAAATATGGAGAGGTTTTTGAACATCATTTTGTCCTAAAGTTTTTTCAATCTTTGTTTAGCGATCTCTGCTGTTTTCTTTCCTGGGTAATTTTCTATAATATTCTCATAAAATGCTTTTGCCTGACCTTTGTCTCCAGTATTTTCAAGTGACACAGCCGTATGAAGAAGTAGCGTGTCTATGTAAGAAGCTTTGTCATATAGCCCGGCACTCTTTTTAAAGTAAAATATCGCATCTTCATACCTTTTTGTATAATATGCGATTTCACCTAAATAATAATTTGAAGCTGCAGGTTTATAGCTTTTTGTATCGGTTATCATAAATCTTTTTTGTGCTTCATCATAATGTTGTTTTACAAAATATCTTACACCTTCACTATAAAGTTTAGCATTACTTGTACCTTGAAATGATTCTTCTTTTTTATTGTCTGTTTTAACAGAACTCTTTACTGTGTTTTTTACTTCACTCTTGTTGCCCAATGCATGTTGCAATTCTTCTTTGTTTACATAATTGGCATTAATCTCATCTATCATAGCTGCCAACTTTTTTAACAATGCATCATTTGAAGAACCACTGTCACTCATGGAAGCAGTATTGGTTCGTCCAAACTGTTGGAGTTCATTGATTGAAGCACTCAAACCTTCTACAATCGTAGTGAGACCATCTATTCTCTCTTCCTGATGTGCTATTTGTTGCTTCATAGCAGCGATTGTTCTATTACTGTTCACAGAAGTTTGTGCATCATTTGTATCTTCATCACTTCCAAATCCATATACAGAAGGTTCGGCCTGTATAAGTGTCGTGCTTACAAGAAAAATCAATGAGTAAGCTGTAAGATACTTCTTTAGTATATTTGTCATGTCTTCCCTATTTGACTAAACGAATGTCAACTCTTCTATTTCTGTCATAACAACTGTCATTTGGTTCTGTACATACAGGGCTACTCTCACCAAAACTCACCAATATCATTTTACTTGTATCTACACCTTGCGCTGCAATACTGTCTTTTACTGCTTTAGCACGTTTCAGCCCTAAAGCATAATTATACTCATCCGTACCAAACTCATCACAGTTACCTTCTATTTTTATTTTAGAAGCTGTAGCACTTGCTACGTTTATATTAGTATTCATATTGCTTTCCATACTTGAAGATATAGAGTAATCTGCAAAATCAAAATAAATACTTCTAAATCCATCACTGCTGCTGTTATAATTACCAGTAGATTCATTCCCGTAAGTATTTTCATCTATACTTACTGTTTCACCTGAAATACTGTCTATATCTGAAATATTGTTTTTACCCTTTAGATCTGGTGCATTTTGTGAACATCCACTCAAAAATAGTGAAACTATTGCTGTTGTTATAAGTAATTTTTGTGTCATTTTATATCCTTTAGAATGTGTTACCAATCAATTGATTGAACTTTTCTATCATTGAACGGGAAAAGTAAACTCTGATGACTTGCAAGATTTATATATCCTATAGAAGTGCTACGACCGCTCTGTTTAAGAAAGAGTATCACTGAACCATCTGTAGAAAAACGAGGAAACTGGTTTGCACCAGTTGTTGTAATAGGCCTTGTATCAGAACTTCTAGAAGAGGCAAGATAAAGATTAAAAGTATTATCTCCAAATGCATTATTGCTTTCTCTACTAGAATAGACTATTTTATCACCATATGCATCACAGGCATTATTGTTCCGTCCATGATACACGACTTGAGAGGTTGCAGCACTGTGTATGGATTTTTTGAATACATTTGCATATCCTAACCGATTAGATATAAATACTATCCTGCTCTCATCATCTATATATCTACCATTTACATCAATTCCCTTAAAGTCTGTCACTCTGATCTTAGCTTTTGTAGCAAGATCAAATTCATATATATCTGCCTGTCCTTCCGGTGCCATTGTAAGTAAAAGCTTTGAGCCATTTTTACTTACGTCTGAACAGACCATCATTCCTTCTGAACTTGTTATGATCTCTTTTGCACCTGTATATATATTAAGCTTATATAAAGTAGGAAGTACTCCGTTGTAAGATGTATAATAAACACTTTTTTGGTTTGCATCTGCCCATTTAGGGAAAAGGTTCAACCCCCCCTTTATAATGGTTTTTTTATAGTTAAATGTGTAGTCAGCCAAACGTATCTCACTACGTCCAGAAGTAGTATAAACGGAGTACACAACATATCTATTTATCCAAGAGATGTCTGGATATTTCAAAATATTGTTTATGTCACTTACTGCTTTATGCACCAAAAATGCCATTTTTGCCGTTGTTGGTATGGCATAGCTTTTTTTGAAGATCTGTGTTCCGTCAGAAGCCTTTAATAGACGTACTAAAAGTTTAGTGCCTGCATGTTGATCCATATTATATTTAAGTACATACTCCTGACTTTTAAGTGCAGGTGAAATAAAGTTGGAAGAGAGATCTCCTTTTTGGTGTGCACTGTCCGGTAAAAAATGTCCAGATATCTTAAGATCTGAAAGTAAAATATTAAACACTTGACTGCTCTGATCAGATGAACCGTCTACAAGAGCTATACGTGCACGCTGTTCAACATCTTTCTCTATCTTAAGCGTTGCATCTACCCCAAAAAGGTTTATTGCAAAAAAGTTAATCGATACTAATAGTACTAACAAATGTCTCAAAGCAGTTCCTCAATATTTTTTGTTTGATATAATCAAGTATTGTATCTAAAATCTTAATAATTATATTTAAAAACGCTTTCCAGATTATCAAATTTATGATAAAATGAAATGGAAGGAGTCTAAATTGAATGATATAATCATAGCCTTAGCCAAAGCTGCTATTTTAGTCGCACTCAATCAGCCTGAAGATTTTAATTTGGAAGATGCTTTAAAGGCATACCCTGATCTTAAAGACAACGGTGCAGCTTTTGTCACTATCAACACTGAACCAAATGATCAACTTCGAGGATGTATAGGTTCACTTCAAGCCTATCGTCCACTTTATAAAGACATTATCTTTAATGCACAGGCTGCTGCCTTGCGTGACCCCAGGTTTCTGCCACTTACTGTGGAGGAACTAAATCAGATAAAAATAGAAGTCTCTATTCTTTCAGAACCCAAAGTATTGCTATACGATGATATAGAAGATTTAAAAAGAAAAGTAGTTCCGTTCCAAGATGGTATTGTACTTAAACATAATGGCAGGCAAGCTACCTATTTACCTCAAGTCTGGGAACAATTACCTCAATTTGATGATTTTTTCTCTAACTTATGTCTTAAAGCGAATTTGACTAAAAATTGTCTTTCTGAGTATCCTGAAATCTCTACCTATACTGTAAAGAAATATAAAGAGGAATGATGAATAATGGTACACGAAAAGCCTCTGTAGAGGGTCTATTTTATCCAAAAGAGTGTGCCAAAGTTAAAACCTATTTTAGAGAGTTCAATCATAAGTATGATGCGATGAACATCCCCGATAAAATTAAAGGCATCATACCTAGAGCTATTATAGTCCCTCATGCTGGCTACATGTTTAGCGGATTCACAGCCAACTTTGCATACCGATTTTTAAAACAGACGAAGGCAAAACGTATCATCGTTATAGGACCCAGTCATCATCACTACTTTAAAGGTATCTCTGGAAGCTATTATGAAAACTATGAAACACCGTGCGGGGAGATGGAGATAGACAGTGCCTATCTTTTTGCTTTAGCCAAACAGTTCGGCATAGGGTTTGAACCCAAAGCACATGACAAAGAACACTCCACTGAAGTACAACTTCCTTTTATTCAATATTATCTTCCAAAAACGAAAGTCATAGAACTTATTTATGGTGAGTTAGAAACCAAAATATTAGCAAATCTTATCATCGCGCTCTTAAACAACAAAGACAATGCTCTTGTCATAAGTTCTGATCTGAGTCATTTTCATCATGTGGAAGATGCAAAGCTATTGGATAAGAACTGTTTGAAAGGTGTTGAAAAACTTAATTTGGCTGAACTTGAAAAAGGATGTGAAGCCTGTGGACTCACAGGTATCAAATCCATGATACTTGCAGCAAAACATCTCAAACTTTCATCAAAACTACTAGACTATCGTACTTCTGCAAATGCAACTAAGAACACAAGCTCCGTCGTTGGCTATATGTCTGCAATCTTCTACTGAATGTTTATGCACTATCTGCCCACTTTTCTCGCATTTTGTATTTTAAACGGAACTATATACAAAAATTTAATAATAATATATAAATTATACAGCTTAAACAAATCTTTTACTAGATATCATATTAAATAACATGACAAGTATGGGAATCTATTTGAAGCTACATTGGATTCATATAGATTTATGAGGGGTATTTTTGATTTTTTTTAAATCAATTAATCTTGATAAAGACAGGATACATTTTCTATGAATTATTTCAAAGAACTGTTTCATTTAAAAGATCACCGGGTTGTAGGGGAAAAAACTCTTACCAATGTCTACTCTTTTGCAAGAAAATCTCTTATTAGCCTTATACTACTTGAAACTATTTTTCTTTACTTACTCACTCCTTATGTCGGGAATACTGCTTTTATCTGGTACGGCATCATACTTGTCTTTACTTTGTGGAGGCTGCATGATGCCTATGACTATAAAAATAATCCGCAAAGATATTCCCTTGAAAGATGGCATAAAAGGTTTGTAATTCGGGCTTGGCTAACAGCCTTGATGTACGCCATTCTGATTCTCTTTATCACGCCTCAATTAAGTGATTATTATCAACTGCTTGTCTTTGTTATAATACTTGGAATGAGCAGTGCTGAAGCAAATACCCTATCCTATGATTATCGTACGGCCATAGGCTTTCTACTCATACTGTATATTCCTCTTTTTGTTGTGATGCTACTTATAACAAAGGTTGAAACGATTATTCTTGCCTTTTTACTACTCATCTATTTCTTTGCTCAGGCAAATATTATTTTGCACTCCTATAGGCAAAAAAAATCTCTCGACAGTAAAGAAGAAATAATCTCAGAAATGGAAGTACTTCTTCATGAAAAGCAAGAACTGCTCCATAGCTTCTTTGAAGAAGCTCCCATTGGTATATTTTCATGTGATACAGACTTCACTATTATCAATTGTAATGAAGAGCTCAGTACACTTTTTCAACGTCCACAAAAAGAGATCATTGGGCAAGCAGCGCACAAGGTATTTGAAGCAAGTACTTCTGGTGATCTTCGTAGAGTACTCAGAGGAAACCCTCTTGTCTCTAAAGATTCACATTTCCTTCCAAATGGTGAAAAACTATTACTGGACATAAAGTATTTTCCATTTACAGATAGCAATAATAACGGTATAGGTTTCATCGGTCTTGTAGATAACAAAACCCAAGAATACAAAGCACAAGAACAGCTAACACTCATTGCAGCCCAGGATTCACTGACATCGCTTCTCAACAGACGAGGGTTTGAAGATTATATGCAGAGCATTACAAAAGATGTCCGATATAAGACCTACTACTCCCTTCTTTTCTATCTCGATCTAGATGATTTTAAAAACATCAACGATTCTTTAGGACATAGTATTGGAGATATTGTACTCATTGATATATCAAGACGTTTAAGCAGATCTTTAAAATTTTCCTGCGAGATCTGTAGACTGGGTGGTGATGAATTTATTATTGTTATACCTTTCATCTCTACAAACGTTAGTATGATGAAAGAAAGATTGCACCATTTTTCTCAAAAGATAGAAGATATATTTAAACAGCCAATGATCATAAATAACTCCAGTCATCAATTATCTGTTAGTATGGGTGTGGTTATCATAGAACCAAACTTTAAAGATATAGGAGAAATCCTACGTCGTGGTGACATTGCGATGTATCAAGCTAAAAACTCAGATGGAGTAACATCATCTTACAATCCTCAACTCGATAAAAAACAAAAAGAACAATTTGCACTCCAATCTGAGTTATATTATGCATTAACAGAGAATCGGTTTATACTTTATCTACAACCGATTGTTTCTATGACTGATGATACCATTATAGCAGCAGAAACACTACTACGCTGGCAGCATCCGACAAAAGGGCTTCTTCCTCCAGATAACTTTATTCCACTGTTAATCAAAAGTGGATTACTTTGGGAAACAACATGGTGGATCATAGAGCAAACATGTATTCAGATAAACGCATGGAAAAAACAAAACAGATGGAAGCTTGAATACATCTCTATCAATATCAATGCACGACAATTGCTAGAAGATAATTTTGCTGTACGCTATATTAATATGATCAAACATTATGGATTAAACTGCTCAGATATTATGTTGGAGATCACAGAACAAACATTGATAGAAAATTTTAAAAATACAAAAGCAGTAATCTCCACATTACAGCATAATGCAGTACGATTTGCTATAGATGATTTTGGTGTGGGATATTCCTCACTGTCATATATTCAGAACCTCTCACTTGATGCGATCAAAATAGACAAATCATTTAT
>JAPHUJ010000159.1 GCA_026193735.1 Sulfurovum sp. | reverse complement strand
TATTTTACCCTCTTCTATTTTGATGGTTTCAAGTAAAAGAGATTCTGATGTCTGTACTTGTGACATTAGCTATCAAATAGTTCTGTGGATAGATAACGTTCCGCAGTATCACATAGTATGGTGACAATGGTCTTGCCTTTGTTTTCTGGTCTGCTTGCGATGGTGTATGCAGCATGCAAGTTTGCTCCTGCCGAAATACCAATGAGTAAACCTTCTTCTCTGGCTATTTTTTGCGCCATAGCAAAAGACGCTTCATTACTTACAGCAAGCACTTCATCATAAATTTCTGTGTTAAGTATGTCAGGTATAAATCCTGCACCGATCCCCTGGATTTTATGCGGTCCTGCTTTTCCGCCTTCAAGGACAGGGGAATCAGTAGGTTCGACTGCGATAATTTGAAGTGAGGGAATATGTGACTTGAGTACCTCTCCTGTACCTGTAAGTGTACCGCCTGTCCCTACTGCAGCTACAAAGATATCTATATCACCACTAGTGTCTTTCAGTATCTCAGGGGCAGTTGTTTTACGGTGAATATCTGGGTTATTTGGATTATTAAATTGCTGGAGTACTTTTGCATTTTTGAGCTCTTTTTCCAATGCAGATGCTTTCACTATAGCTCCACCCATACCCTCGGATGCAGGAGTAAGTACAAGTTCTGCACCTAAATGCATAAGAATTTTACGGCGTTCTATACTCATGGACTCAGGCATCGTTAATATAAGTTTCAGACCCTTTGCTGCACAAATAGCTGCAAGACCTATACCAGTATTTCCACTGGTAGGTTCAATGATCGTTGTATTTTGATCAATATCTCCTGACTTTAACGCTTCGTTTATCATGTTAAAAGCAATTCTATCTTTTACTGAAGATGTAGGATTCATAAATTCACATTTACCTAAGATGGTCGTACCTGTTTCTTGTGAAAGTGTATTGATTCTGACTAAAGGTGTATTTCCTATAAGTTCTTCAATATTATTTGCAATCATTTACTATCCTTATTAATTTGTCTTATGTTATCCAGTTATTTTTGAGTAAGTGCTTTAAATTCATAATTTTCATCATCATAGTATGTAATGTTACCATCTTCAATATCGTAGTGCCATCCATGTAAAAAGAGTGTGCCTTCCTTTACCCTTCTTTTTACTGCAGGATAGGTGAGAAGGTTATCCAGCTGGTATACCACTGACATTTTTTCTGTGTATCGAAGCATCACATCTTCAGAATCATGCTTGTACGCAAGCAGTGCTACTTTTTTGGCTTCAGCACCCAACTCAAGCCATTTGATGGTATGGATATTCTCGGCAGTCTGATCTATATCTTTGAATAGAGAAGCGATGGCACCACAGTCAGAATGTCCGCAGACAATGATATCTGAAACTTCCAAGATGCTTACCGCGTACTCTATGGCAGAGGCAGTTGCATGGTAATCTGCATCTGGCTTGTAGGGTGCAACAAAGTTACCGATGTTTCTGACAATGAAGAGATCACCGGGTTTAGCTCCTGTGATCATCGCAGGCATCACACGTGAATCACTGCAACCAATAAAAAGTGCTTTAGGATTTTGGCCTTCTGCAACAAGTTTTTTAAAACGTTCTTTACTTTGATTGAACTTTACTTGTTTAAAGGCTTCATGTCCTTTTTCAAACTCTTTTAATCTGTTATCCATTTCTAACTTCTTTAATACTGTATGCTATTTTTTCATCTGCAAACATAGGTACAACGCCATTGTAGTCTGAAGGTACAGTAAACGTTTTTTTCTCAAGTGTCACTGTTTTAGCCAAAGGGGAGACATCATAGATGTTTTGTGCATTACCCGAAACAAAGGCTTGAAGCTTTTCAAGTGAAGCATTTTCATGTTCAAAAAGTTCAGCCAAGACCTGCAAGGCTATGGGTGCAGTAAAGACACCAGCTGCACAGCCACAAGACTCTTTGGCATGTTTTGGATGTGGAGCAGAGTCTGACCCGAACATAACTTTAGGGTGTGCTGCTAATGCTATTTTGAGCAGAGCTTCCCTGTCTTCCGGGCGTTTTGCAATAGGTTTACAAAATAAGTGTGGTTTGAGCATACCTCCTGCTACATCATCAAGCGTGATGAGAAGGTGATGCAAGGTGATAGTGGCATAAAGGTTTTCAAATTTATCTAAGGCTTCTACACTCTCTTTGGTTGTGATATGTTCCATAATGATCTTTAGTTTAGGAAAAGCTGTTGCCAACTTTTCATAAATACGTACAAATTCTGCTTCTCTGTCCATGACAAAGCCGTTTGTCTCTCCATGTACACAAAGTGGGATGTTCAGTTCACTCATCGCTTCAAGTGCAGGGCGTAATTCATCTACATCAAAACCACTCACTCCGCCTTCTGAATTCGTAGTGATACCTGCAGGGTAGAGTTTAATGGCTGTGATCTCATCTTTGACGGATTCTAAAAATTTTTTATCATAAGAAGGTTTGAAAAAGAGTGTCATATAAGGTGTGAATTTTTCATTACCCACAGCAGCCATAATACGTTGTCTATAAGCAATGATCTCTTCTTTACTGCTAACCGGAGGTACAAGGTTAGGCATGATGATCGCACCTGAAAAAGTACTTGCTGAGCTTTTAGCAATATTTTCTAACATTTCCCCATCTCTGAGGTGTAGGTGCATGTCAAGTGGCGCGGTTAATTGCATCAAAGTCCTTTAAAACGTAATAGCTTGAATTATTTGGGTTAGTACTTTTGGGTACCAACCAATAGATTACTTTAATTTTGCCACAAAATGCATTAAGTTTGAGTAAAGCTGTAGTCTTTGGAGGATTAAAGTGCACTACTGGATAGTCAATGCCACCCTTAAAAAACTGATTACACCGTAAAATACGTAAAGAACTTGCCGCAAATGCCTTATGCGGAGCATTAAATTCAAATTGCCATTTGGCATATTCGGAACAGGAAGGATAGTAACGGCAGGAAGCAGGTAACATTTTTGAAATGTACTGATAGCCTTTGATGGGAGCTATCCAGAAATTGGCCATTTTAATCCTTTATAAGCATACCGTTTTGAATGACATACGACTCTGACATATTGACTGCATGATAGATAGTTGTATCATACTTTTTACTATAGTATTGTAACAATAGTTTTTGTAAAGTAGGTTCTATAGATGGTGTAAACCAGCCATTGTTGCTTAGAACGATCATGTTTTGCGGCCTGCCTTCATAGAGTCGCTCGCTGGTAGCTTCAAAGCAGATGGCATTTCTGTAGGTTTTTCCATTTATTTTATAGTCTATGACATTTTTACTTGCTACGTAGTCTACTGCACCATCATAAAATATTTTATTGACCCAGTCGCTTAAAAAGTCCGGCAGAGGATTGCTTTCTCCAAAAGGGACAAGTACTACTTTATTGGCTACAGAAATTTTATTATTTGTAAAAATATACGTTGAGTTTCGCGGTGTTTTGCCATCCCAGTAGAGTCCGCCTGTAACGATGGAGATATCTTTGGCTTTTTCCTGCAATTTGTCTATGAGCTTTTGTGAGCGGTTGACGAAAATAGGGAAGACAGATTCTGGAAGTATAATGAGCCTTTTTTTTGCTTCTATGGCTTTGTCTATGCTTTTGAAAATGTTTTCAAACTGTACACCATGAAGTGTCTCATTCCATTTGTCATGGACTGAGGTATGGGTGGTGATCAATGTGATATCCTCTGTCAATTTACCAGATGTTGAAAGATTCGGTTGATACGCAAATGAAATGATAAGAAGATACCATAACTGTTTTTTCCAAATGCTCAAACCCACACCCAGTAAGATAAATGCAAACTGCCATTTTTCGATACCAAGATAACTTTCGACAAACATCAGTTCTGGTTTGAACCAGTCAAAACCAAAAGGATGGACGTAGCTAAAAAAGAAAAGAAAAAAAGTTTTACATAAGACCGAAGGCAGAGAAAGTGTAGAGGAGAGTTTTTCTGATATCCATGCAAACAGCCAAAAGAGTGTCCCGTAGCTTAACATGATAATGACTATTTCTACGGGTACAGCCCAAATCATTCCATAATGTTGAAGGCTTAAGGCGATCCACCAAAACCAAAATAATCCTATAAATAAACCCGATGTGAACCAGGTCCTTCGTCCTTCTCGTAGTAATACATAGAGTGCAGTAACTCCCAGGATGGTGTTTACAAGAGGATGTGAGTATCCCCAATGATTTAGGTATATAAAGCCCGAACTTAAAAGTGCTATAAAAAAGCCTCTTGTTAGTTCTAAAGTGCTAAAATAATGGCTAATTTTATTCATAAAGGCTTTCCATGGAACAACTTGGTTCATTTTTACCCCTCATCATCTTATTTGCGATTTTCTATTTTTTGATTATCCGACCGCAGCAACAACATCAAAAAGCGCATAAAGCAATGCTTGAAAGCCTTGAAAAAGGCGATAATATTATCACAACGGGTGGTCTTATGGCAGTAATCGTTAAACCTGAAGCAGATTTTATCAAAATCAAACTAAATGATGACACTATTGTGAAACTCGATAGAGCATATGTTGCAAAAAAGGTTGAATTGGGTGAAAACGCTTAATTTCAGGGTAATCCTTTTTATTTTTGCACTTATTTTCGGTGTTGTTTTTTCTATTCCTTCTTTGACGCAAAGTGAAAGTGGAAAGAAGATCACTTTAGGGCTTGACCTTCAAGGTGGACTTCACATGCTTCTTGGTATCAAAAGTGAAATTGCTATTGAGTCACGTATTAAGTCTATGGCGGCATCAGTGAAGTACATCTTTGATGATGCAGAGATCATCTTTGATGAACTTCGCATGGTGGATGGTGAAAAAATTACTTTTGAACTTCTTGATGGAGATGATGTGGCAAAAGCCAATACACTTCTGAAAAAAGAGCTTGAAGGTACAGTAGTGAGTGAAAATGGATTGAAGTTTTCACTGACTATGACAGAAGAAGAAGTAACACGTACTAAACAAAATGCCATTCAACAAGCTGTAGATACGATCAGAAACAGACTCAATGAGTTCGGACTTGCAGAACCGACGGTAGCAAAACAGGGTGAAGATAAAATCCTTGTAGAAGTACCGGGTATCAAAACGCAAGAAGATGAACAGCGGATCCGTGAACTTATTGCCCGTGCGGCACACCTTCAACTTATGGCTGTAGATGAAGACAGAGCGGCAAGAGTAAACACGATGAGTGTGGATGAAGCTAGAAGTTTTGGTGATGTAATACTCACAGATGTAAACACTCCTGAAAAATATTTGCTTCGTGCCATTCCTGTACTTGATGGTTCTATGCTGACAGATGCAAAAGTGGGCTTTGATGAGAACAATCAGCCCGTCATCAACTTTACACTTAACGGACAGGGAGCCAAAATTTTTGGTGACTTTACGGGAGTGAGTGTAGGTAAACGTATGGCAGTTGTTTTAGATAACATGGTGTATTCTGCACCAAACATCAACGAACGCATCGGTGGTGGTCGTGTACAGATAAGCGGAAGATTTGAACTCTCAGAAGCACATGACCTTGCTATTGCACTTCGCTCAGGAGCATTACTTGCACCTGTATATGTGATGGAAAAACGTTCTGTAGGGCCAAGTTTAGGCGCAGACAGTATCAGATCAAGTTCTATGGCACTTGTACTTGGGTTTATTCTGGTCGTCATTTTTATGGTGATTTACTATGGTATGGCAGGAGTCGTGGCAAATGTCGCACTTATAGGAAACCTCTTCCTGATACTTGCGATCATGTCACTTTTTGGCGCAACACTTACTTTACCAGGTATGGCAGGTATCGTTCTTACTGTCGGTATGGCAGTGGATGCGAATGTTATCATTACTGAACGTATTAGGGAATTGCTCTATGAAGGTAAATCTGTTGGTAAATCTATAGAAGATGGATACAGCAACGCTTTTACTGCTATTTGGGATGCTAACGTTACCACACTGATCGCAGCAACAGTACTTTATGTGTATGGTACAGGCGCCATAAAAGGTTTTGCACTTACGATGAGTATCGGTATTATGGCATCTATGCTTACTGCTATTGTAGGAACACATGGTATTTACCAATGGATACTGCCAAAGATAGATAAGAAAAAACTGGGTTTCTGGTTTGGTATTAAGACAGAGGAAACAAAATAATGGAAATTTTTAAATATAAAAAACCTCTTTCTCTGATGAGCAAGAGTAAACGTTTTGGTTTACTCTCTGTAACGGTACTTGTACTTGCTCTGGGCTTGATCATAGGTAAAGGGTTTAACTATGGGATAGACTTTGCCGGTGGTACCCTCATTCAAGTGAAATACGAAGGTAAGGCACCCATAGACAAAGTAAGAGAAGCTATAGACTTTGATAAATCTTATGAAGGTGCAACAGTGACTTTTTTTGGTAGTGAGG
>JAPHUJ010000210.1 GCA_026193735.1 Sulfurovum sp. | reverse complement strand
CAGTCTTAGCGCCTCCCCTGCTTCATAAAGTAAAATAGGGATACCACTGTCCTGTGCTACAGCGCGCAGTGATCCATCGCGCAGTTCAGAGTGCAATACTACAGGTGCTTCAAAAGCAAGTGCAAGCATCAAGGTATACTCATTTTTTATATTGGTACGCACCTGAGGAAGATTATCTTTGTGGATACTCGCCGTATGCAAGTCAATACCAAGGTCGCATTTAGAAACGATCTCATCAAAAAAAGTTTTTGCTACCCGTGAAGCCAGTGATCCTTTGGATGATCCTGGGAAATTCCGATTAAGATCACGTCTATCCGGAAGATAACGTGTAAGATTCATCGCTCCATAGATATTGACTACAGGAACCAGAATAAGTGTTCCCTTAAGTTTAGCAAGTAAATGAAGTTGTCTTAAGCGGCGGATAATTTCAATACCATTCAATTCATCTCCATGTATCGCAGCAGATATAAAAACAATAGGACCCGCCCTTTTACCGCGAATCACATGGACGGTCAAAGTAGTAGGGGTACCATAAAAACGTGGTAACTCTATATCCACACGTTTCTTAGTACCCCTTAAAATCTCCACACCTCCCAATACAAAAGATTTTTCATCCATCTTATGCTCCAATATTATCCCTCTTGATACGACGTTTTTTATTGTCTTCCAAAGGTGAGATACTTGATTCAATATAGTCCATGATCTTACCTGCTATATCGATACCGGTAGCCTTTTCAATGCCTTCAAGTCCGGGAGAAGAGTTTACTTCCATAACCAGTGGTCCGCGATCAGAAGGAATCATATCTACCCCACAGACACCGAGTCCCATTGCTTTGGCAGCAGCCAATGCTGTGGATTTTTCTTTTCGATTGAGTTTATAGGAAGTTGCACTTCCTCCCTGATGAAGGTTGGAACGGAAATCTCCTGCTGCTCCCTGACGTTTCATGGCACCAACGACTTCTCCATTGACAACAAGCGTACGTATGTCTGCTCCCCCTGCCTCTTTAATGAACTCTTGAACTAAAAGGTTCACATCCATACCATAAAAAGCATCCAAAACAGACTGTGCTGCTTTTTGTGTCTCCGCAAGTACGACACCTACTCCTTGAGTACCTTCAAGGATTTTAAGTACTAACGGTGTACCACCACTAAGTTTAATAACATCTTTTGCATTGGCTTTATTGGAAGCAAAAACCGTTTTAGGCATATCTATACCATGTCTTGAAAGTACTTGAAGACTTCTTAGTTTGTCTCTTGATCTTGCGATGGCAAGATTACCCGCAACACTAAAAGCACCCATGATCTCAAAATGACGTACCATTGCCGTACCAAAAAAAGTACGACTCGCACCAATACGTGGGATGATGGCATCAGGAACAGGAAGAAGCTCCCCATTATAGATCACGGCTAATTCACCTTTCATAATTTCAATAGTACACATCAAATAGTCAATCACACGGATATCCCATCCTTTAGCCTTACCCGCCTCTACCAATCTTCTAGTTGAATATAGTTTTGAATTTCTTGAAAGAATGTAAACAGTCATTTATTTTTCCTTTTGTGTTATGTATTTGTGAGAAACATCTATAAAATAACGATGTGACATAAAGCGTCTTCCTATGAGCATAGGATACTTCATGTTTTCACGGTTTGTCAACGATATTTCTGCTTTATAGGTTTTGCAACCCAATTTCACCGAGGACTTTATAAAAATCCTCTCTTCACTTTTACCATTTGAACTTTTGACATTTTTTCGTTTAGATATCGGCAATGTAATTTTTTTTCCATGATACGATGCATGCACTTCATCATGTAGTAAAAAAGTAACCATATCACCATTTACAATAATGTCATCACAATGTATGGAGCAGGAGTCAGCACCCGTATCGATTTTGGCGTCTAAACCAAAAAGTTCAAGTTCTGGTAAATCTACAGTCTCAATATATCCTATTACTTCCATTTCTATTCCTTTTATCTTATAAATAAAGCGCTTCGAGGACCTTAATTGCATCCAT
>JAPHUJ010000312.1 GCA_026193735.1 Sulfurovum sp. | reverse complement strand
TTAAAAAACATCTTTTAAAGATTTATTATATTAGATATTAAATTAAATTACTCTTATTAAATAATATAAAAAAAGACATATTTTCTTCTTCTTAAAAATATAATGTATAATAAGAAAATGGAGAGAACAATATGATAGAAATATTTAAAAAACTATTTGCTAAAAAGAAAGAAAAAGTATATATTCCGAATTCTCCAGGCAGAACCTTTAACCGGATTTTAACTGGAAGGTATTTTGGTTGTGAAGATGAAAATGCTGATGAGGATAGTGTTGCTAAAGCAAAACAGGAAAAAATAGACCAGATAAAAGAACTGGGTCTCGTACCGAAGTTTATAAAATATTCATACGATGATGCAAAACAAAAAGATTTCCAAGTAGAAGAAAATGATCCTATTTCTGCTCATGTTGCATTTCAAAAAGAAGTATTTGCAGAAAAATGGAATATGATTCATGTGACTGAGATCTCATTCACCATTTTTCATACCGACTTCGATGAATTTGAAAAAATGTCAGGTGTCAATTTAAGTGAGGATTTTAGAAACTTATCCTCTACTACGTTTAACGGAAAAGACCGAAGAAAAGAGAAAAGATAATAATAGAGAGTATGATCAAAATAGATCTATACAAAACTATATACAAAATATAGAATAAAGCTTTTCTAAACTCAATAAAAATTTAAACATTTTTAAAAAAGTAGTTATGTTGGAACACTTTAAGCGTAATGAACATTTTTGACATTTTTTTGACATAAATACAATATTATTATGATATATTATTATATTAGATTAAGTGGAAACCATGAATAGAATATACGATTTTTGCATTTATAACCTTGATATTGTAGGCACAATTATATTGATTGCCTCTCTTTTCCCAATCATTAAACTGATGCAGGAACTCCCCTCTGGACACTTTCGAAAATGGTGGGCTATATTGATAGTAATGATTTTCTTCTTTATTATTGGTTATATGTATTATGTACAACAACACCATTATGACAGTGGCTTTTTTCAAAATGCGATCATTCCCTATATTCTTTTCTTTGGATCACTCTTTGTCTTTTTTACCACTACTCTTTTCTTACGAACCACACTTGATATCAAACGTATTTATACTTTGGAGATTGAGAACAGTACTGACCCCCTCATGGGAATATATAACCGCCGCCATCTTAGTCGAATACTTGATAAGGAGTTTTCAAAAGCGGTCCGTTATTCACAGTCACTCACTATTCTTATGCTTGATATCGACTTCTTTAAAAAGATCAACGATAACTACGGACATGACATTGGTGATATAGTTTTGAAAAACCTCGGAATACTTTTGAAGGAGTTAGTCAGAGAAACTGATTCTGTAGCACGTTACGGTGGGGAAGAGATCATGATTGTCAGCCCTTTGATCGACGGTCAACATGCAGTTGAGCTAGCCGAACGATTACGTCAAAAGATCGAAGCTTGCATTATGGTTCCTGCTGATGTAAAAAAAGGAATTGCTGAGATACACATTACAGTTAGTATTGGAATTGCAGAGTATACTCCCAACATATCAAGTGTAGAGGATTTAATCAAACGTTCTGACATGGCACTTTATCGCGCTAAAAATGAAGGACGTAACTGTATTTTCATATGTAATGGAACCACACCCGAAACTGTACTGTTAGAAAAAGCTATAGTTCAGTATGAGAGTCTTAAAAGAAATAGCCAAAAGAATGAAAAAACTCTAGTATGAAATTATTATATATTTTGACATAATACATGTATGTCCTCCCCCTATACTTTTCCTATTCTTTTATCTGCTGCGAAGCAGTAATTTTAACATTTTTTATGTTTTGTTAAAACAACAATCAACTCTAAGAATAAACTATTATAATCTACAATAATAAAAATCTAAAGAATTATAATTAAAATTTCATATTGATGGATAAAATGTTTAGAAAAATATTAGTGTTATTGCTTTTTTGTACAGTGGGCCTACATGCTACTGTTACCCTTACCGATCAAAAACAAAAGTATGATAATTTTTCACTTCACTATTTTAATGATGAAAGCGCTGCACTTGATATTAATGATATTGATAAGATAAACTTTACACATGTCATAAACAGTCAGTTTTCACAAGGTTATTATCGCGGAACAGCATGGTTTAAAATAGATCTAACCAATCACAGTGATAATGAAGATTTCGTACTTTATTTTACAGAACCTTTTTGGTCAAAACTGGATCTGTATATTAAGAACAAAGATTCATGGGATGTACAGAAAAATGGTCTTGATATTAAGCTCAAAGAGAGAAGTATCCAAGACAACAATCCTGCCTATAAACTACATCTCTCATCGGGGGAAAGTGCAACTTATTATATAAAAGGGCAGACGTTTTCAGGACATATCGGGGAATTTCAGATCTTCACTCAAAAAGAATTTTTCAGACCTAGCCGTATTTCTATAACAGACATATATATTATTTATGCTTGTATCTTATTTATTATAGTTTTATTCAATATTTATAGTTTAATCGTAATAAAAAACCGTGTATTTGTTTATTATATTGCTTATGTACTCTCTTTTATCGTCTTTATAGGTATGAAAAGTGGCTTTTACTTAAGTCTTAGTTTTGATGGTTGGAGTGAAGGGCTACATACTGTAGGTACCATTGTTGTAATGTTTCTAGTTTTATTCTCAGGCCATTTTTTAGAGTTGAAAAAACGAATGCCTTTGATCAATAAACTCTTTAAAGCATCAGCAGCAATTTTTTTACTTTTTGCACTGTTAATATCACAAGATATTGCATACAGTAGTCTACTATTTAATATTTATTCATCACTGTTTTTTACACTCCTTCTTGTTGTCGCAGTCATAGCATGGTACCAAGGTCTTATCGGTGCCAGATACTATTTAGTTGCGCTTATGATCTATATGCCTGCAATGGGGATGATGACCTTGACCTTTAATGGTATTTTAGACAATACTGATATATCAAGATACTCGTTTTTAGTAGGTTCATTTATTGAAATACTCTTTTTTTCACTTATATTGACCAATAAGTATAATGAAATAAATCTCCAAAAGATATACATACAAAATCAACTTTTAAAAGAAAAACAGAACAATGAAAAATTTCTAGAAAGTAAAATTGCAAAAAAGACAGGCGATCTAATTGCTATGAATCAACGTTTATTAAAAAAGACAGAAGAACTTGAGATAACTAAAAATCAATTAACCAAAGATATTTCTGAACGAATAGAGGCTGAAAATGAAGTCAAAAAACAAAAAAGTTTTTTGCATCACCAGGCACACCATGATTCACTTACCGGACTCCCTAACCGTGTACTCTTTTCTGTCCGATTAAAGCAAGGAATTAAAAAAGCAAAACTGCAGCAACAGGGGTTAGGACTCTTTTTTATTGATTTGGACAAATTTAAAGAAATTAATGATTCTTTAGGTCATGAAGTAGGAGACAGAGTTTTAAAAATAGTAGCAAAAATACTTAAAAACTCTATTCGTAAAGAAGATACTCTGGCTCGTTTGGCTGGGGATGAATTTACCATTATCATGGAGGACTTAACAGATTTACATGATGCATCTAAATTAGCAAATGATATTCTTAATATCTTTAGAGAACCAATATATGTGGATGATCATGTACTCTATATTACATGCAGTATCGGTATTAGTATTTATTCTCAAGATGCTGATAATGAAAAGGACCTCTTAAAATACGCGGATACTGCTATGTACATAGCAAAAGAAAATGGACGAAACAACTATCAATTCTATAATCCAGAAATGACACAATTTGCATTAAAACAAATGAAGATGAAAACCAGTTTACGTCAAGCTATAGATAATGATGAGTTTCTGATCCACTATCAACCCCAAATAGATCTATTATCCAGCAATAAAATAACGGGGGTAGAGGCTTTGGTACGATGGCAGCATCCAAGTAAGGGCCTACTTACTCCTAAAAAATTTATTTCTTTGGCAGAAGAGACTGGCATGATCATAGAAATTGATCAGTGGATGATGCAAACTGCAATGAAACGAGTTGCTCAATGGCATAATGATGGATTAGATCCTGGTATCCTTGCATTAAATATTTCTATGAAACAATTAGAAAATACTAATTTTTTAAATAACATACAAAATAATATTAAAACTTATGGTTTTAAAGCAAAGTGGTTGGAATTGGAAATCACAGAAGGGCATATGATGAAAAACCCTATGGAGATAATTACTAAACTGAAACAGATCAGTAGTCTTGGTATAAGTATTTCCATTGATGATTTCGGAACCGGATACTCTTCATTATCCCTTCTAAAACGTCTGCCGATCAATAGACTTAAAATTGATAAATCTTTCATTCAAGATATTCCTGAAGATGAAGAAGATATTGCGATTATTAATTCAATTGTTGCACTTGCAAAAAGTCTCAATATTAATCTTATTGCTGAAGGTATAGAAACGTTGGAACAGGAAAAATTTTTAATAAGCACAAACTGTACCTGTGTCCAAGGCTATTATTATTTTCATCCTTTATCAGAAGAAGAACTTCAGAACATACTTCAACAGAAAAAGAATGAGCTTACATAAAAACACACTGTTACTAGAAGTTTGGCAGAGTCTGTCAAATTAGAAAACGTTCAAAATTCCAAACTATCTTTATGTTATACGCTTTTTTATTCTAATCATTGTTTTTTTCAAAAACACAGGTGCAATTACGTCCACTATCTTTTGCTTCATATAAAGCCTTATCAGCATTCATAAAGATAGTTGAGGGATCTTTGGCTTCATTGTTATAAGTACTGACTCCTATACTCACAGTGATGGAAATATATCGTCCATCCTCGATTAAAAAAGGTTCTTTTTCTATAAGTAAACGTAGAGAGTCAGCTATGGCTTTAGCAGCGATAATGTCAGTTTCTACTAAGATAATTGCTATCTCTTCACCTCCATAACGACAGACATAATCTGTAGTACGTGCACGTGTCATCAGACGCTTACTTAGTTCTATTAAGATCGTATCTCCAGCTATATGACCATAAGTATCATTGACAATTTTGAAATTGTCAATGTCTATTAAAAGAAGTGAGATAAACTCATTGTAACGATCTCCCCTGGCAATCTCATTTTCTAATGCTGTATAGAAGAATTTATGATTATACAAACCAGTCAGTCCATCAAGTATAGCTATTTTTTGTAACTCTTCTTGAACTAGTTTACGTTTTTGTGTCATAGTATTAAACGCATCAACCACTACCCCAATTTCATCATTTGATATATTATCAATGGCGAAAGACAAATTTCCACTGGTAATCTTTTTGATTCCATCTATTAAAAGCTGAAGTGGATGTAAGAGTTTTAGAGAAAAAATAATTATAAATATAGACAATATAAACACTGTAAATATAATGACAAAAAGTAAATAGAGAAATGTATGATTAATCGTTATCATTTTCATATCGATAGCGCTTTTATAGTTAGAAATAGCATAAGCGACTATCTCATTATTATTACGTATTGGTTTTGTTAAAAGATGATTTTTTTTGTCATGGAAGATATCATCATTATTGCGTTGAAATACTTTTTTAAAATGCTGTTCTAAGACTTCACTGTAGTATTTTTTATTTACTTCATCGTTATTTTTCATCTCAAAGTTATGCGAAATGATATTCATCTCTTTATCATAAATACTTAATCCAGGCAAACTAATATAAGCTTGTTCTAAATGCTTATCTAATTCAGAAGGAATATTTATCCTTTCTTTAATATCATAAACGATATGATTTAAAATCTTTTTTTGAGAATCAATTATCTCATCTTCAAGCACTTTATGTAAATAGATATAATAAAAAATAAGCATTAAGAGAAGTGGAATAATTGTAATCGGCAATAGGAATGTTAATAACTTTTTAAGAAGAGTTGTTTTCATATTTGTTCACTATTTTCTCGTAACTGTATATGAACGGAATGGATAAATATACCCGTTACAACAAACATTATGAAACCTGAAAATACATAAAATTCTGAACATTCCATCGTATAACAATCACTACACGTATAGAGATGTAAGAACTGAGGCAAAAAGGCCAAACATAATAACAACACCATTAATAAAT
Source organism: Sulfurovum sp. (assembly GCA_026193735.1). Taxonomy (GTDB): domain Bacteria; phylum Campylobacterota; class Campylobacteria; order Campylobacterales; family Sulfurovaceae; genus Sulfurovum. Next base: position 762 of record JAPHUJ010000312.1, on the reverse strand, counting down.
AAATACGTGATATTTTATAATTATTTCTAAAATAAACAAATGCCCAGACAATAAAAATTAGTGGTAATATAAAAATTAAAGCTTGTAAATTATTACTCACAATATAAGAAGGATGATCAATTATCTTTAAATATTTCAAACTAATCCATAAGATCATAAAGAGAAAAGTTGTTGCGATTATAAGTCCATAAGCTAAACTTTGTAAGGATTGTGTTTTTTCTACTATACTTAACCTGCGGCTAAACATTATTCCACTCAATACAAATATCAATAAGACGATAATGAACAGATAATTGGGATAACTGTGGCTTGCAGCACAAACCCCTAAATTATTGCAATACTTGCAATAGGATGAATGATACCCAGTAATAAGGTATGATGTTAATATCAATAAAAAAGTTTGCGGGATATATTTTAAAGATTGAAGTTTGGTTTTTTTATATATAATAAACGTTGTTATTGCCATAACTAAGGTAAATAAGATTCCAGCGAACGAAATCCAAGATTGAAAATAGAAATGTTGTTTCTGAAATTTCAAAAAATTGAAACCATCTACATTCCAATCAATAAAAACAAATATGATTGAAATTAATAAAAGTATAAAGAAGAGATACCAGATTTTTTTCATAACACGATCCTAACTAGATTGTAAACAAAATACTTATTTATTTAACGTAACTACCAGTAGAAATACTAACGTATTGAGTTTAACACAGATAATTAAATAAATCCTTAAAACATTTTTGACAAAATTAAAAAATT
>JAPHUJ010000234.1 GCA_026193735.1 Sulfurovum sp. | reverse complement strand
GCATATACATGGAAGTGGCGGTGCAGATGTGATGGATGCCACAGCGGATGCATTGGCAACCCTCTCTTCAACCCTTCTTAAAACAGGAACTACTTCTTTTTTGGCTACAACTATGACCATGTCAGATCAGAATATTGACAAGGCTTTACAAAATATTCAACTTAATGCCTCCGAGGTTAGCGGTGCAGAGATACTTGGCATTCATCTTGAGGGGCCTTTTATCAATGCTTCTAAACATGGTGCGCAAGACAAAGAATACGTTCAATCACCCAATATGGCACTTATAGAAAACTATATACAGGAAATAAAAATGATCACACTGGCACCTGAAGTAGAAGGTGCGGAAGACTTTGTAAAGCTGTTGACAAAAGAGTATCCCCATATCATTTTAAGTATCGGGCATTCTGATGCAAGTTATGAAGATAGCCAAAAGAGTTTTACCTGGGGTATATCTCATGCAACACATCTGTTTAATGCCATGAACCCTTATCACCATAGAAAACCTGGCATAGTGGGGGCTGTATTTGACTCCGATGTGACCTGTGATATCATTGCAGATCTGGTGCATACACATCCTTCTACTCTGGAACTGGTACAGCAAGTCAAGAAAGAGAAGCTTATACTCATTACAGACGCTATGCGTGCAGGGTGTATGAAATGCGGCACGTATGATTTAGGTGGTAGGCGTGTGGAGGTAGAGGAAGGTAAGGCCGTACTGGAAGATGGAACGCTTGCCGGTTCTGTGTTGAAGATGAATGAAGCATTGTCAAATATGAGAACATACACCTCGATGAATCTAGTTGAAATTATCAATAGTGTGACAAAAATCCCTGCACGTAAACTCGGAGTCAATAAAGGTGAACTAATAAAAGGTTATGATGCGGACATAGTCATCTTTGATGAAAATTTCAGTATTATATCAACTATAGTAAGCGGTGAAGTAAAGTATAGAAGGTAAATGGATGTTTGGATTTTTAAAACGTAAAGTAAGAGAAGTCAAGTCACCGGTAGATGGACAGATTGTAGCACTTGAGAGTGTGAATGATGAAGTGTTTTCACAGAAACTTGTGGGTGACGGTGTAGCGGTTATCCCTATGTCCAATATTTTTACAGCACCCATAGATGGTAAGATCACTAAAATATTTTCTACAAATCATGCGTACAGTATTAAGAGTACAAAAGATCTAGAGGTGATGGTGCATATCGGTTTAGATACGGTTGCCCTTGAAGGGAAAGGTTTTGAACGCATTGCAAATGAAGGTGATGAGGTCAAGGCAGGAGATCCTATCATCCGTGTCGATCTTGCGTATATCCGAGAACATGCCAAAGATATCATCACTCCTGTCATCATCTCTGATGACAGTGATGTGAAAAATATCGTAAAACGATTGAATATCGTAAAAAGTCAAGATATTATTATGGAGGTGAGTTAATGCCACAAAATGACAATATTTATTATTATGTAGTGTATGGTCTGATCTTGGTTGTATTTTTGATTGTGTTGAAAACACCTAAAAAAAAGAAGTAATTTTTTAAGATAATATTTTCTTAATATTACTTTTGTATACTTTAGTATTATGAAGATACTATTACTTGAGGATGACCAGATTTTATGTGATAGCCTAAAAGAGTTCTTGGAACTTGAGGGATATGAGGTAGATGTGGCACATCGTGGACCCGAAGTGTTTGATCTTACCTTTACACAGACGTATGACCTCTACATTTTAGATGTGAATGTACCTGAAATCAGTGGTTTTGATGTCCTCTTTTCCTTGAAAGATGCCGGAGATGAAACACCTGCGATCTACATCACAGCCCTTACCGACATAAATTCTATCTCGAAAGGGTTTGAGATAGGAGCGGAAGACTATATCAAAAAACCTTTTGACCCGGAAGAACTGGTTATCCGTATTAAACGTAAATATCAAAAAGAGGATATAGTTCTTCGGATCAATGATGTTGTGTATAACCCTGTGACAAGAGTTTTGCAAAAAGAGGGAAAAATAATAGGTTTGGGTGATGTACAGCAAAATATTTTTCATACACTCATTACGGAACAAAATAGAATTGTAGACAGTTATACACTGATGGACTTTTTAGAACAGCCTTCAGCAAATGCTTTACGTGTAAATCTTGCAAAACTAAAGAACAAGTTAGGCATAGAAATAAAGAATATACGCGGTCAGGGGTATATGATTGAAAACATATGAGTTAGAGTCATTTATTAAAAGTTTTTTGATATTTTTTACACTTTTGGAAGTACTGCTGGCGATTAATTTTTGGAATGAATATCAAGTCAAAAAACTAGAGATAGAAGATAAAATTCACATAGAAATGAAACTATGTGCCTTTACCATACAGTGTGAAGGGCTAAAAACAGACTTTGTAGATAAAAATGAAGATAAAGAAGAAAATACACTACTTTATCAAGATGGTGATTTTTATAGCTATTTCAAGGTGCCGACGTCAGATAAGTATCTGATGAAAGTCATGTACCCAAGAACAAACTATATAGCAAGAGTGGAAAAATTAGAAAATAAACTTTATAATAAGTTTTGGATCTACTCTATTTTTGCTGCGTTGGTTTCTCTTCTCTTTTCTATGTATGCACTCATGCCATTGCAAAGAGCACTTCGTCTTAATGAAGAGTTCGTGAAAGATATCCTTCATGATTTCAATACTCCTATTAGTTCTATGATAATCAACCTAAAACTTTTTAAAAGAGAGATAGG